>CALDEW010000162.1 GCA_937942355.1 uncultured Pirellulaceae bacterium
GAATAACAGGTGTATCGTTTGCAACGTTCGCAGCGCTGAAAGAAGTTTCCCACTGTGAAACGATTGTTCACTCGCACGCGCGGGTCGTAACGATTGCGAAAAGTCTGCTTTGAATGCTGGCATCGTGAGGTCGATGCTCGGGGCGGTCAAGGCTCCGCTCGAGACCAATCCACTTACAACATAAGCCCCGGCAGGTTTCAGGCAGAGCTTCAACCTCCCGACAAATTGGCGGTCCCAAGAGGTCCCAGGATGCCAGCAAATATCTGGCTTGACCCTTTTTTGTAATTTTTCCATACTCTGCCTCGCGTGATCAACACCAGCGGCCGTACGCTCGGCTGGGGGTGGGCTGGCCTAAGGAAAGGCCGTATTTTCTGTGGTGAATGGAGTTACCCTATGTTCGCGAAATCGTCTTCGTTTTTTGCATCCACCGTTTGTGCTGTCTTTTTGGTGACCGTGCTATCTGCGCCCTCAGCATCGGCTCAACAAACGTCTTCAACGCCGCGGCCTGTATCGCAAACCGGTCAGAAGCGAATTTCGACGATGGCCACCGTTAATGGTCGGCCAATCTCGCGTCAGCAATTGGCAAACGAAGCCATGCGTCGTTTCGGAAGCGACGTGCTCGAGAGCATCATCAACAAACTATTGGTGATGAACGAGTTGCAAGCTCAGGGTATCGAGATCACCGAAGGCGACATCAATAAAACCATCCGCGAAAAGGCCGAAAAGTTTGGGCTCTCTGCCGACCGTTACTTAAAGCTTATCGAAAGCAAGCGGAGCATCAAAATCGACCAATACAAAAATGACATCGTCTGGAATGAACTGGCCTTGCGCCGCATCGCCGAAGCTCAGATACAGGTCACTCCGGAAGAACTTGAGCGCCGAATGGAGTTTGAGTTTGGTGCGAAGATTCAGGTGCGCCAAATTGCTTTGACTGATTTAGAAGCGGCGAAAACGTTGCGTGAAATTCTTCGATCTGAACCTGAGAGCTTTGAGAAACTGGCCAAACAACACTCCGTTGACACTAACAGTGCTGCCATGGGTGGGCTGTTACCGCCGGTCCGCCGAAACAGTGGATTTCCTGAATTTGAGAAGGTTGCGTTCGCGCTTCAGCCCGGTGAAATCTCTGAAGTCTTCAAAGTCGATGGCGCATTTTTGGTGCTCCGATGCGAACGTGTGTTCCCCGCTGAGGAACTGACCCAAGAACAGGTCACGCAGGTCCACGAACGTATTATCGAAGAAATCACGCGTGACAAACTTCGCGATTCCGCACTCGATCTATTCCGCAAACTGCAACAATCGGCTCAAATCGTCAACGTAATGAACGATCCTGAGCTTTCCAAACAGATGCCAGGTGTTGCCGCGACAGTCAATGGTCAGAAAGTGTTGAAAAACCAAGTTGCTGAAGAATGTATTACGCGCTACGGCAAAATGATGCTGGAAGTTGAGATCAATCGAACACTATTGGTTCAAGAGCTGGAACGAAGCGGCATGTCGGTGGAGCAAGAAGAGGTCACCGCCGAAATCGCGCGGGCCGCCGAACAAGTGAAGCAGCGTCTGCCCGGTGGCGAAGTCAACATTGATGAGTATCTGGCCTTTGTGACCGGAAATGATAAGAGTAAGGTCGATTTCTACATCGAAGATCAAGTCTGGCCGACGGTTGCGCTTAAGAAACTGGTCGCCGACAAAGTTGAAGTGACCGATGAAGATTTGCAAAAAGGCTACGATGCCAATTTCGGGCCGGGGGTCGAGGTGCTGGCGATCGTATTCCAAGACCAACGTTCAGCGACGAAAGTTTGGAAGATGGCAGCCGCCAATCCGACGGCTGAGTATTTTGGTCAATTGGCTCACCAGTATTCGATTGAACCTGCGTCTAAAAACAATTTTGGCCAAGTTCCCCCCGTGAAGAAGTTTGGTGGCCAACCAGAGTTGGAAGCCGAAGCGTTCTCACTGTCAAAAAATGAAATCTCGAAAGTGATTCAATTGGGCGAACATTGGGCGATTCTGTTTTGCAAAGGTCGCACCAATCCTCAAGTTGCTGATTTCGATGCGGTGCAGGATGAACTGCACAAGAACATCCACGAGAAAAAGATCCGCTTGGCGATGCAAGACGAAATTCAGCGTATCCACCAAGATGCTCAAATCGACAATTATTTGACCGGGACGTCGCAAACTGGCAAAGCGATGGTGCGTTCAGCGCGTTCGAACGCCAACCGTATGCCCGTCGGTACTCGTCAGCAATAGTCGATCTAGTGCATCATTACGTCTAATCTCTTGGGTAGTGGATGAGACCACGAATCCAGCGGCTGCATTAAACCGTCAATGGAAGGTTAATGGCAAGGCGGGACTCGTTGCCTCGTCCACTACCTCCAACTCTAAATCTCAGTTACGACCCAGCACTAGTCACCGAATTGGACGACTTTTACTTCGCCGCCAGAGCGAGTGAAGGTCGCCCGATAGGGAATAAATGTAACGGCGTCTGATAAAAAACGCGTGCTCCCATCGCACATGGCAACGTTGACTCCCTCGGAGTGATCGCTGCTGGGGGCCCTCCAATGTTTGCCAACTCTGAACGTTGCGATAATGTCGGGTTCATCCGCTTTGTATCCGTACAGCACTTGGCCATTGTGTTTGAATGACGACCACAAGAATGGATTGACGCGCGTGTTGTTTTTTGGGTTGCGACCGTCATATCGTTTTCGTTCTAGGAACAAAAAAGTGTTCGAGGTTCCGTCTTTTACCTCTTTGATGCCAATGTGGGAATCAAGAAAACCCATTCCGTTGCCGTCGCGATTGAAGGGATACCAGGGAAGTTGCCCACCCACATTGATCGCGTAGTCTTTGTGTTCGCCCTGTTCAAACCGTTTCGCAACAGAAGGGCATGAAAACAACGGCGGAGCATGGGTCGAAGCGAACTTGTTCACTTGATCCGAAACGTTAGAAGGGTGTTCGCCACTGAGCGAGTCATGCTGCCCGGTTGCATCGGAAACGTAGGCCGAATAGTTGAAGTCAATCTTATTGGCCAGTTGCTCCTGATCCAGAAAGGGCAAAAGAAACGTGGGCCACGTGATGTATCCGCCTCGCGCGGGCCCAAAGCCAATCGACTTGTCTTCTCCTCCTACGGCAGAAGGCGGAAATCTTCGATTGGAATCGTGAAACAGGTGAGCCGAAAGTGCCAGTTGCCTCATGTTATTCAAGCAACTCGTTCGCCGCGCGGCTTCTCGAACTTGTTGCACCGCCGGGAGTAACATTGCGATCAAGATTCCAGTGATCGCAATGACGACCAAAAGTTCAACAAGCGTGAACGCCGTGCGAGATGGAGTTTTCACCGATGTTGCCGTTTCAAAAGAGGAGACGCGAATGGCATGGATGTCGACCGTGTACCGCCGACTCTTTACAACCTAAATCGGATCTATAGATTTTTCAAACGCAATTTGTTCCGTACCTTTTTGGAGTCTTCCTTCAACCAACCGCCTTTTTGCCGTTTATTCAGTTTCCGAAGCTCAACAACGGCGCGTTGTCGACTGATACGGCAAGTCACATAGTCGCGGTAAATCAAGTCCGCTTTCTCGCGGCGACGAATCGAATCGTTCACGTCCAAGAACTCTTCGGCCCATTGGTATGACCATTGGTGAAGGGTCTGCATGTGTTTCCGCAATTGAGAATTTTTTTCTGTTTCGCTGGGGGCATTGCTGAGTTTGGATGACGAAGGTGAGGATTGATAAAGAGCGCTTTGAGCTTCGTCGACGCGCGTTTTTAACCCGTCCAGCTGCGATTGTAAGTCTGATCGTTGCAGCATTTTGTTGTTTCGACACTGCGCGATCGTTTCGAGCAATTTTTCGACGCAAAGTTGGCCGATCACCGGCATCGCCACCAACGCCGAAATCGCTTTCTCCGCCACCACCAGTCGCCGGTCTTGGGTCGCCTCGCAGGCTTCGAAGCAAGTGTCCCAGGCTTGGAAACGATAAACAAAATCGAGCCCAGTCCCTTTAATGTTTTGCATGCCCATCGTGCGTGCTAGGAAACCGGGTGGGATTTCTTGAATAATCTGACTGACGACCTCTTCGCCTGTGGCTTCTGAATCAGTAACGACGACCAGTTTGCGAGAGAACCAATGGCCAAGCATCGTTCGATACTTGTTGTCCAGAGGGTTGGCCATATTTTGGGGTGCGTCTTCGATCGCTTCGCGCAACTCACGGTATTCAGTGTAAGCACGGTTGAGCCATGATTGATGTTGGAGGATTGCCTCAACGTAGTCGCTGGAGATCGCAGCAGATTCCAACAATTCTTTCAGATTGCTATCGGGTGAAAGTGCACTGCCATCGATCGTTGGGGCAGGTTTCCCATGATCGCTGATTTCTTGGAGCACGCTGTTGATCATGTGTTCCAGCTGCGCGGTGATCTGCTTTTCCGCAACGGGTTGGCGGAAATTCCACGCCGTTTCCTTCAGTATCTCCAGCGCGTGCTCGGTGCTCCATGTGCCGTCATTCTGCTTCAGCGTCATGGTCGCAGATTTTTCTTGCCATGCCTCGTCGATGAATTTTTTTAGACCGTTGAGGTTAGTGCCGATGAGAAAAAAGCGATCCGCGCTAATATCTTCGACGATGATTTTCGCGAAGACGCGCGAACGCGGTACTCGATCGGCGCGATTGTTGATGACACCAACGATCCATGTTGTTGGCTCTGTCCAAGGGTCTTGTGTGTCGTACTTCAGACGTTTCCAGTTACCCATGCAGCCAAAACGCTCGTTCGCGGACATACCATTGGTAAATTCGATCCGCCGCGTTTTCACCTTCGATACCGGATGCGTTTTCAAAACCCCCAGATCAGGCACCAAATCGTCCGCCATTGCTTTGAGGGATTGCTCATGGGTCATTCCCAGATTCGCAGCCATCTGAGATACCAGCGCGATATTGTCGGGATGCTCTTGATAGGGAAACCGTTCAAGAATGTCGTCGGTGATCAATCCCGACTGCAGCCAACCCACCGACTGCATCGTCGTTTGGTTTCGTTCACATTGGAGGGTGACGAAAGGCTTCATTTGCTCTTCGGTCGTCACCAGCAGGGATTTCTTTGGCACAAAACCGGAGATTGTTTCGGCGACGTTGTAGCCGGCGGGACCTTGAATGTCTTCGTGATCGGGGTAGGTGTTGGTGATTGTGGCGATGTCGTCAAGCATCCATTGATGTTGCAGCACGTTGACGTAGTCCGGGTTAAGAGCCATACACTCCCACAGGAAAACTGACGGTTTGAGTTTCGCGGCGATATTGATGAGGTTCCTCTGTTCCCAAATTGTGGCCTTGTCATAAGGACGAAAAAAAGGAATCTCCATGGGTTCGCCGAAGGCGTAGCTGTGAATGAACATCGCCTCGCATCCGGTGGTTTTGGAAACCAGTCCATGGCCCATGACACCCAGCAGGGCAGCTTTCAATCGTTCGGTTCCCGATTTTCCACGCGTGCCCCAGCCGCCAATGGAAAATGGAATCTTCTTGCGTGATTGGCGAAGCGAAAAATTCAACCACAAATGCCTTATCATGACCAACAACAGCGTTACGCACGCAAACAGGACCAATTCACCCAGCGAATTTTCGTAAGGTGAAGAGAAGTACTCGGTGAATCGTTTCAGGTGACCCACAAGTATTTCGTAGTGCGAGGCTCCCAATACATGCGTTGCTAAAGGTAGCAAGACCGGAGAAAGTTGAGTTACGTTCCCGAAGAATCTCGAGACGCTGGAATCCGTGATCGGCTGGGATTTCTCCTGCGCTTGCTTTGCGGGTGGTGCTTGTTCGGTTTCTGATTGATCGTATCGATGGGGTTTGAAAGAGATGTTGAAACCCAGTTCGATAATGGAACCAATGTAGGTATCCGCATCGGTCGTGCCGCCGTCCCAGTTGCGCAGGCTGGCGTACTTTGCGAAATCCCTGGTAAGTGAATAACAGGCGGCGATTCTTTGACCGATCTTAAGCGGTGGCGTGATGGACGTAACGCCTTGGCTGGAGACAATTTTGATGGTGGCCGGTTTGAACCAGCTCATATTGAGCGCTGAAATCAGGTCGTCCACCAAAGGCAAAAATGGTCGCCAGGTACCATCGTTGGCAATCATAAGGGGTTCGCCGGGAACTTTGGTTTCACTCAATTCTCCCAAAATTTGCGAGGGAGCTTTGAGTCGGGCCGTGCTGACGCGGCCGATGGTGTGTGGGTGTCCTTTTCGTTTGTCCGTTGCCGATCTTCGCATTTCGTGCACCAACCGCCACAGCCGTAGTCCAAAGACTGGACCGCGCGTGACGCGCATCCCCAACCATGTTCTCTGAACTTCGTAACCAAAATCATCTTGTGACAGGACGGCGAAGATGCGCGCCAGCGTTTCTTCGTCGACCCAATCAAACCAACGATTTGGATAGGTCCGCGAACGTCCGGGCTTGATTCGCGAAACGTCTTTGGCCAAACGTTCGATCAATCGGCTGGCCTGCTCATTGAGTATGCCCCAAAGGCGTTCGTTGCATTGCGCTGCCCAGCGCCGAACAGGCACCGAAGCGTGGTTGTTTTGAAGCGATTGTATCGCAGGTTGAATCTGGCTTCTTATCAGTGTCACAATGGTAAAACGCGATTGGTCTGGATCGCCTTGGGTCTGTGCTGCAAGTCTTGCCAGGCTTCTTTTGAGTACGTCGGTCGTCGCCCATAGCGCAGTTCTGAGCACAAATTCATCTTGTTCACGTTTGAGCACATGTGGCAAGACTCTGAAAAAGCTAATGCTCTGCTGCGAGTGCAAACCAGGCCGCGCCGCAGTGCTGAGGGCCGATGCGCGAACCTTGGGGTCATCATCACTGAGAACTATTTGTCGCCACATGCGATGAGTCAATCGGTCATAAGAAAGAAACAACGCGTCCGCCGTTTTTTGTCGAACGAAACTGCTGGTGTCCGGCTCCCAAGGTAACTCAATTTTGTGCCCGTCGCCTCGGCTGAGGAATTTCTCGATCAAGCTCCACGCGTGGCGACGCACAAAGATATCGTCTCCGGTGCCGGGACTACTCAAACGCTGATCAATAACATTCATCGCTGCGTCAGCAGAAAGATTCGAGAGAATCGTCAGTGCTTCGCATTGAACCCAAACGTCAGCTGTTTTTTCTCGCGCCGAACGGTCAATGAATCCAAGCATCCGTTGGCTGACGATCGTCCATGCGATTCCGCTGGGCAATGCCTCCAGCATTATTCTTAGAGACTTTATTGCCGCACATTGAACCCGCACGTCTCCTTGGTATACAAAGGCTGGTAACAGCGATGCTTCGACCTTTAAGCGTTGCCAAATCCCTTTGATTCGATTGTTCAGATCGTCAGCGGCACCTCCGAAATGAGCCGCGTTAAGTTCTGTGGCGCGGTGAAAAATGTGAACCACGGTCGAAGCCAGTCGATCCAATGTGAAACACAGTAACAGTTCTTTCTCCCCTTGAAGTTTTAAAAATCGGTCGCTGAGCGCCTCTTCGTCGAACCAACGCGCGAATGCTCGTTCGTCTCTTACCAACGAGTCAGGATCCTGGTTTAAACATTGGGCGAAATGGAGGATCAGTTCCTTGCGAACCCTCTGTGTTGACGCCGCCGCCAAATTACGACGAAACTGCTTATTTAGCGTGCTGAGCTTCGCAAGTTCTCCAAGCTGTGTTTCGATTTGTTGAAACAGGAAGTCGCAGAAAAAACGAGGAGCTTGGTTACCTTCGCGACCGTTCTGTAGGTTGATTTCATCGAGTAACCAGCGTTGATTGCTAAGCTGTCTGGCGTTGCGAACACTTTTTTCTGCAACCTGTTTTGTGTTTTTGATCCAATTTTGAAAGCCGGTGTCTAAGGTTGCGATGAGATTCGAGTTGAGTTTGACTTCATAGTCGTTGAGGCCTAACTCGAGTAGTTTGCGTACCTGTTTAAGCCCAATCGCCGAACCTAAAGATCGGAGCGTGGAACGTTCAGGCGGCTTTTTCGAAGGGTCTGGCTTGGCTAATTCTTCGATAGCGCGGATTTGTTCGGTCTGAGACTTCAGGTGGTCTGTCGAAGGGTCAGATTGATCGACAGTCGCCATGAGATTCTATGTGAGGGTCAGTCGGGATAGAAGTGATTGATTTTCGCAGCGCGTTCTTGTTTCAGAGAACGGAACAGAATCGAGTTTGGATTAAAGTCACGATAACCGCGACCGTCGTTGAAATAGTGATGGAAGAAAAAACCAACGCTCGTGCCGCCATCGAGAGCATGAGCAATAGAGAAATCAATCTCCGATCGGTGTCCGCCCCGATGCCAACGTTCGGCTTTTATGTCAACACGGAATACGTTTTGAATCGCTGTTTCTATACGATCGTTATCGGAGAAAAACCCAGTCATTCGATAGTCAACGTGCAACTGAATAGGCCCAAACAGTTGATCCGATCCAATCTCAAAACCGGCATTGTCGGGAATTAGCTGATCTTCGTTACCGTTTAACCTCGGCTGGAAGTACACCCGCCGATCAAGGCAACACTGGTAGACGAATCGATCCGAAAGTCGTAACCCGTAGCGATGGTTTCGTTTGTAGCGGGTGAAGATGTCTTGATCCAATTCACCCGGTGCGAAACCATTTACGTCCTCGCTGAGGAAGCGCCCGTGAAAACCCAGCCTCGGTTGATGGCTTAAGTTTGGACTGAAATGGTGCTTGCGAGAAATACTGCCCGACAGACCGGCGGTCCATGGGAACGAATGAGAGTCAGGCAGCAGCGGAGTTCCGGCGTATTGCCCAAAGGCAAACACGTCCCATTGCGATTGCAACGGCCCCCATGAATCGGCTCCACTGTCAGGCGCGTCATCTACTATACGGTTTGAGTTGAAGCGGCTGTGGCGGAATCCAAAGGTTGGACCTGAGCCCAACCGAGGCCGGAGGAGCCATTGGCTTTTGCGATATTCGTTTTTCCACTGGTCGTAGTAGTGATTGGTCAAACCCACTTCGAAGAATTGCCCCGGCTGCCCGCCATCAAGAAACTCTTCCAACGGACGACGTGACCGGTAACCGAAGTGTAGTCCTGTCGTCCCGCTCTCTTGTAGCCCCAATTGCGACGAATCAACAACGTCCACGTCGACTTGGCTCGAATCGGGTGATCGCAGACCCAACAGATCCAAATCTTCAGCCGTGAAATTTTGTTCGACTTGATCAAAAACCTCCGCGACGGTCGCGTTGATCCAGTGACGATTCTTTTTGGATGGAGTGGGCGGAGCGCGATAGATCGGAGACGCTTCATTGTTAAGATTCATCTCATAAATTCGATATCGCGCGACTCTCCGGCCATCGCTGGGCACGAATTCGAACGTGCGAAGCTCCTCGGTGACGGGAATGAGCCTGGTGACGATCTCTTCTTCGATCAGTTCGTCGACGCGAATAACGTTGGGGCCGGACACACGGAAACGCAGCGGTTCTTCTTCGGTGGCAACGTGGTAAGAGCGCATCACCGAACCAAGGTTGGCCGAAACATCACTTTCGGGATCTACTGTGCCGTTGGCTAAGACTTCTTTAATATTCACATGGACATAGTGGTTGGCGTACGGTTGCGGCATCCACAGGGCGATTTGAGAATTCTCAGGCGAGATCTTTACGCGAAACGTCTCGACATCGTCATGGCCTTTTAAGGTTACTTGATCGTGTTTTCCGTTAATCTCCCACATCACCGTTGTTTCGGCGATGGGCAAGAATCCAACGCGCGGACGCCGCAAAGACACTTCTATCTCAGGCGAAAAAATGGAAGTCAGGTCGAGGATCAGAGGGTCGTCACCCAGGAGAGCCCGTTGCGGTATAAAATTCCCCTGCAACGACTTGCGAATGCGAATGGGGGGATTGTCCGGACGCCAACGTTGGGCGCGCTCGGTGTAGACGCCGGCGCGCCGATCAAACTGCTCCATCCGCTTCCATGTCGCGCCGGTTTTAACTTGGTTGAACAACCGCCGCAGGTCCTGGTGCTGAGGGTGTTCCTGAACAAGTTTCTGTAGCGACGCGATTTGGTTCATTCGCATCAAGTTGACTTCGGCGCCCTGTTGCTCGGTTGGGGCGATCGAATTGTCATAAGCGATTGCGATCGCCTGCTGGTAGACTTTATCTTGATGCCGCAGCGCCAGCGGTGAGTGGACTGGCAAGATGCGGTTTTGCCAAACGGGCAGGTCACCAAGTTGCTCCGTCAGAAGCGGAGTAAGGTGCGACATATTGAGGTCGTCGCCGTTGAATTGAATGATCCCGTGCGCCAGCGAACGGCCGCCGACTTCTCGGGAGACCAACCGGACAAGATCTGGCGTTGTCTTTTCGACGCCGACGCGATTTTGGAACCCCGCCGGCAATTGAGGTTGGTGTGTGTTGCCAAGTCTTCCGACGATGACGGCGGCGAGCGTTGTTTCGTTGATCGGAGGTAGCACAGGCGAAAGGATCTCCGGTCGCATTGTCGAAACACGATGAATCATATCCACTTGGGCACTGCTTAATTGGATCTCGTTGAGGCCCTCGGGAAGATCAATCTCGGTAATGATTTTGTTCCCGGGAAACAGTTGGTCAGAGCGGCCTTCGATTTGTAGTGTCGTGGAAACGCTATTGTTGATGATCGGCACGCGCTGCAATTGGGAACCGTTGGTGATCTCCAGCACACCATTGACCGATTCGGGCGACTGCAAATCGTGTAGCGGACGCGATTCGATCGAGATTCGCGCGGGGCCTTGAATGGCGACCGTTGCAGGGGCAGCCTTCAATGAAGTAAAGAAGTCGTATCTTAGGTCTCTGTCAATTGAATAAATCGTTGCCATGCCGTAGCAGGATTTAACGACGGTCGGATCATACCGTTTGATTCTTGGTCCTGGTGTTTTATCCAAGTACCTTTGCCAGTCTTCAATCGCGGCCATGCGCGTCAAAAAATCAGGGCTGGTCAGACGAGAGTAAACATGGTCGCCGTATTTCCAATGCGTAATCCAAGTCTGCCCACGCTCGCCAGCGGCAGATAGCAGTTTGAAAGCTCGTTTGTATTTGCCAAGTTGCAACAGTTTGATTCCGCCCCAAAAATTGCGCTGCTCCACGTCACTTACGCGTTTGAGTGATTGCTTGAAAGATCTCCACCACTGCATTTGGAAACAGCAACGTAATCGCAACTCCTCGATGTCGTCGCCGGTAGCTTCCGGGGGAATCGCAAGAAACGCAAACCGGTAGCGGCCATTGGCGGCTAACTGTTGGGCTAACTCAATCTCGTTGGCTTCGGTAGGGATTTCCGTAGCTCCGACGGCCAGAAAGTTCTCTCGATAGAAGTCTTCGTTGGGGCGGTCTGTTATTTGATCGATCAGGGCCTGCAACAAACGCTTTTTCAGCGTCACATCTTTTGAGTGTAAGAGCCAACCTTGGCGCTCTTTTTGGGCCAAGAAATACTCGCCGGCGTGTTCCAATAACTCGGCGCGGGTCACAATGGCTTCGCTACGCTGCTTCGATTGGCTATGGTGTACGATAGCGGTCAGATGCTCCATCACCGCCGGCCAATTACCTGCGTTGGCAGCCGTTAAGGCGGCGTTGCGAGCCTGTTGGAGACGTTGGGTTGGCCATATTTCTTTGGGAGCCACCAGCTGATTGCCTGCCACAATACCGCTGGTGAAATTTTCCACGTGGCTCTTGAGCAACCTTTGAACATCGAGCGAATCGTTGTCCAATTGGTCACCTGAGAACTGCTTCATCTCGGGCATCATACTGGCGTGTTTGGAGTGCTTGAGATACGCAGATTCCGAAAGTTCGGTGAAGGCAGCGACAAGAATCTGACAACCGATGTCAATCGCTTCGTTGGTACTGGATGTGGCGGTGACTTTCACTTCGCCGACATCACGGGGCAGAATCATCTCGGCGACGCCCGCCTTGATCATCGGCACCGTTTGATCGATTGACGCAAACGGACCGCCCCAAGGGCCACTGTCATAGCGGCTGTGGACCACCGAAAGACTGGCCAGCGCCGCTTCGGCGCGACCGGGAATAAATGCTTCGGTGGGTAGTGCCGAATCCGGTTCCAAGCTGAGCGTTACCGGAGGTCGGTTGTCGTACTGAACCTGAATGTTGACTGGCGAAGTAATTTGGTTGCGGTCGACAACCCATCGGATCAGCGTTCTACCCAGCGATTTTTGCGGTCGGAAACGCAGCCCACCACAGCCACAAGATTCATCACCGCCGGTTGCCAAGCGGTAGAGCGTAGTGGTCGGCAAGCGCCGGGCTGCTTCGATGATATGCTGTTCGCCGACGATGGTTTCGGTTTCGTTTTGCTTGGGCCGGCGGATGGAGCGCGATGGAAATCCAACGTGACGCGGGGCGGCGGCGGGGGTGACTTCGATGGGGGGAAAATCGCGAAAGTACGTGAAACGATTTTTGAGCCGGCCAACAAGTTCTGCAGAGGAAACCTCATCGCCGAAGTCGCTTTCCCCGCGCCGACGGGAGGCGATTGCCCGCATCCACATGTAAGCGCGCAGGCCACCGTGCAGCACGCTGTTGTCGCGCGCAACCTCCAGTAGCCGAGGGTAATTAAGGTACGGATCCCACAGCGGATCGGTCGGGGCAGGGTTGATGACCGTGTCGCCTTGGAGGTATTGGTCCAGCGTTTTGCCGTCGTCTATCCACTCCTGTTCCAGCCATGAATCTTCGTCGGTCAACCGTTTCTCCATAGCGGGAAAATTAAAGCGGCAATTGGTCAACGGGTTGCAAAGATTCAGTCCGACTGCGTTGGCGCGCACGTATCCCGGGTGAGAGAGTTCGATTTCAACCGACTCGCAATCGTTTTCAATGTCCAGGTACTCGAATTCGCGGCCGCCGATGAGTCTTTCAACCCCGCCCACAAATTCGCGGTGCATGCGCTGCGGCAGCGTGTCGAAAAGCAGTGTTTTGTGGTACACACCATCAATGAAAATCTTGACCCAATAAAACTGGTGTCGGCTCGCGTCGAGATCGTACTTCAGCCGCGTCTCCAAACGCAATCGCGTGCTTCCATCAACCTCCAAGGGGTAACGGCGACCTGATTTTAAAGGAGTGTAGTACAGTGGCTTCCTGCCTCGGTCGTCGCTGATCTGAACACGTTTATCATCGCACGCGATTTCACATTGATAGTAATCCAGCGAGCGGTGCTGATAACGGGCTGAAGTGAATACGGCAACCGTCATCGCGCAGGGCGAATTTGGGGAACAGAGTACACGTCCAATCGAAATGCGCGGATCGTCAGGAGCACCGACCATTGAGGTGGCGTCGGTGGAAATTGCCGGTTTGAGTTTGCGGAAGAGCCCCGTTCCGTCGGAGGTCCACAGCTGCAACATGTCGTCAGCAATGGTTTCAGGTCCGCAACTGAGGACGCGAATGTATTCATTTTCGAGGACTTGAAAGTCCACCGATTCGCCCGGGGAAAGGTCAATGGTGCACAGCTTGTAGGCGCGGTTGAACCTCGGGGCCGGACCCGCAATGTGTTGCAGGCCATCGGTCAAGTTCTCCCACTTCAGCGGAGCGCGCTGAGGAAGTCGAACTTCTTTCTTGCTGTCGAGCGTCGTTTCTGCACGCAGTTGGCCCGCGATCAACAACAAAATAACAAACAGAAATACCCTGATTAGCGATGGCAGGCGCGCAGAATCCCAACCTTTGATTAAGCATCGATGGCGTGCGTAATTTGGGATCATTAAGAGTCGAACTCGAAAGCAGAACTCGAGTGGGATAAGCTTCTTTTTTAGGCGTCAGAGGGGCTCGTTTTGGAGGCGCGAAAAGTGTGTCTGCTAGCGAGCCCAATTTAGGCCGGAGAGTAGGGATTTTCCGTGTTTATCGCAACGGAAGAAGAAAAAGATTAAAGTCTCAAGCCGCATTTGGCCGGGGCCAAAAGTCAGCCTGAAACCCCACCCTTGGGGCTGCGAGGATCGGAGAGGCGAGCAGGCCCAAACAGGATGCAGATTTCGTCGATAAACCTTAAGTTTTTGAGGTTGGGAGCAACGAAAGCAGCTGTTGTTGCATCTTCTTGGCGCGCACTATTTACTAACGCCACGCACCAGACTGGCAAAGAATGATCCTCGAACGCTAGCGTCGGTATCCAGTTTCTCACGGAACTCTCGGTTGAGTTCGAGATGTAGGAAGTTTGGGCAGCCAAGGCCATGAGCAATTTCAGCCTGACGATTTGTCGTTCCACCAAGTTGCTGAACATCGATCGGGAACAATCGAGTGTGTTCGGCACTGAATTTTGTTTTGAGTTCGAGCGCTGACTGTCGCGCCGATCGTCCGGGGAACTTCGTGGAGTCGCTGATGATAATCTTGGCGAATTTTGCCGCGCCCGTTTTGTCTTTGTTGGTGAACCCATGGATCTGAAAAATCGCTACATCAGGTTGTACTTTGATCACCGCCGATGTGAAAGCGTTGATGAAATGCAACGGGGTATGCGATAGATCGATTGCGCTTCGGTGGATGGTGTTGAGCGCGATTGCAGAGACGGCCTGTTCATGAAAAAGTTTGGTGGCTATCGATCCGGTCATCAGATCATTGTAACGATGAGGAGCTTGTAGAACGATGCGCGATTTTCTTTCGGTGTGAAATGCGTAAGCGCCTCGTCCGCGCTGGTGATCGGGGTGTTCGCGCACAACGAACAGCTTACCCGAAGGTGACTCCAACAACTGCCAGTTGTGCGACGCCCAACGATTTTGCAAATCTTCAATCGCAATTTCTTCTTTCGAATTTCTTATCGCGCTAAGGGTCGCGATGAGCAGCGTTTCAAATTGATCTACATTTTTCTGTTCGACGGTAATCATTGCGTCGAAGGGTTTTTGTGGTTTAAGTTCTGATGCAATCCAGTTTTGGTCGGCCGATATTTGCGGCGACGTTTTTACCTGCGGCGGTGTTTCTAATTCTTGTGCGCACAGGTTTGTGGCACTGATTGATAGAACCAGTCCGATCACCATCATTGGCATAAGATTGTTGAAATGATTCATGGTTAGTCTACTTTCCCAAAGCAATCATGATGTGCCAGTATGTACTACTTCAACATGTTTCTTCAAGTTTGAAAAGCGCTACTGGTTTGCGTGTCGTGATTGAATTTGATTGGTGTGAGCGTTTTGGACTTCATCCATCGGAATCGATTGATAGAGCAAAACAAAGCCCCCTTCTTTTTGGTCGACACGTTCCGTTTTGATCGTATAGCGCCCCGGCGGAAGATCCGGGCCGAGTCTGACAAAGCAGCGGTGTTCTACGTCAAGTTCCGCGTCGGTGCCAATCAAAATGGCGCTCTGTCGTTGTGGGCTGGATTTGAGATCGTAAACTTGGTGCAAGGAAGTCAGGCTTTCCACGGGGCCCGATTTCTGCATCTGAAGTTGGTCTTCAGATTCGATTTTGACGCTAATTTTGCAACGTTCTTCTCCTGATGATTTACGGTAAATCAGTAGCGTCAAGACTTCATCCAGCGGCGTGGTTTTTACGTGCTCGAACTCCAGTTTTCCGTTCTCTAATTTTGATGCGGTGCGTTTCAAATAACGTTTCGCGTCTACGACCTTTCCGCCACTGAGGAACATTCGAATTTCAGGTGGCCCTAGGAGCGTGATGGTTGAGGTGTCGTCAAACGGATCGAGCTTCAATCGAACGCTTCCGCGCGATGAACTTAGTTGCTCGCGCTGAACGATCTTTCCATTTTGTTTAACGATCAATTCGCTCTTGGAGGAGTTGGGAGCGACGTAAATCAATCGGTAGTTGGGAGGGATACCTAAGCCATAGTCTTGGACCGAGTAGGATTGACCATTGTTCATTTCGTAAAACGATGAACCGCGATTGGTTTTGGTGATAACGTTTTCCAGAACAGCAGGAGCAAGCAATTGTCGTCCAATCCACGGACCGGCAGGTTCATAGCGTCGAAATAGGAATTCACGCGGACCGACCAGCTCTTCGGCTTCGGTGTCCCGCGGGCGGGTTTGCGTGGCCAAGACGAAGGACCGGTTGTCAGAGATCATCTTCAAATTCTGATCGGGTTGCAGGTTGTACCATTTTCTGTGCGACTTGAATTGACGCTCAAATGGGTGATGGTCTTCAGGCAGCTTTGTCACGACCGGAAGGTGATTGGGACGCACCGACGCGTTGACCAGAAACGGTACGTTATCCGATTTAAACAGGATCTTGCTTACTTCTGGAGGTATCGAGAAGTAGAAACGCTTGAACTCAGAAACCAAATGAGCTTCACCACCGCTCCAGAGTTGGTCGTAGTTTGAGATCTCAGGCTTGATCGGAAGTTTGCCACTTTCGATGACTTGATCTTCGTCGTTAAGCCAAGACCAGTGAAGGAATTTGAGCTCATCCATTGCGACATAGGATCCATCACTGCTGCGAGAACTTGCCAGGACTTCATCCGAAGCGAACACGTCTCCAAATGCCAATCGACAGGTAATACGAAACGGAGTCGGTTGGTCTTGATAATGCGAGACGTGAAAACTGACAGGAACATCGTCAGCTAAAAAGACTCGGAGGTTGCCTGTTTTTGAGGTTATGTCAACGGATTGCCCATAGGCTACATCTGTATCGTTAATCTCGACCGAAGGGGCGTCGGATTGGTCATGCGCCCACGTTGCCGACCATCTGGCGTCGTGGGTTGATTCGAATTCAATGAGCCCACCGCTGACGGGGAAAGTAAATTCTTGGGCCGACTCGTGAAGCGTTCTTTCCCAGACCGTGCTCGGGCCATGGTCGCTGGGAAAGAAGCGCACGGTGAGATATATCGGGTTGAGATTGGATTCATTTGTACGTTTGATCGACAATCCAAATTTGCCTTGTCTCTCTGGTAAGGGGAGCGTGATTCTCCGAGCGGCCGACAGTGAATTGGCGTTTGTCGGGGCATTCTCTGTGACTTCTTGGTCGTCAATTTCGCCGATGAAATAGAGGTGTCGAAGTGTGGTTTTGTTCAACGTGGGGGCCGGCAACCATTGCCATCTCAGCAAACTTGCGCGTTCGGAGGGCGTCAAAAACTTTTGGTCAAAGACGAAGTATTTAGCCAGTTTTCTCCGGTTGACTACCCGGATTTTTCGCCAGGTCGAAGGCTTGTCGAAGTGAGGTCTTTCGTGTTTGGTGCGCACTCGCGCGACGATTTCTGATATCTGAGGATCTGAATCTGTCGCGCGAATTCGAAGGATGGCTGGTCTCAAACCAGCCGGATCAATTGGGATTTGAATGAATCGCGTTTGGGTTGCGACGCGATTTGTTTTTCCAAACATCAATGGGTTGATGAGCGTGCCTTGGTCCATATCAATCAGTTGCCGTATCCGCGTTCGCGATTCGTAGGTGTGTTGACTTATCAACTCTCCATCTTCGTCCAGTAACTGATACTCGATGCTGTATCTCCAACCCGTGCGCGGGTCGGACTGATTCTTTTTGGGCATCTCGGTCGTGTTGAGTGCTCCGTTGGTCATCACTCGGATGCTGTGTGCGTCCGGCGAAAGATGAAACTCTGCCCAATCTCTATGACTTAGTAAAACGGTGCTGACGCGTTTGGTGTCGTCGCGATCAATCTCTTCAGAGGTGGGCTTGAAACCAATGCCTTGCAACAGGCCGCTGAAGTAGCCACACATCAAGAGAACAATAGGGAATAAGATCCAAAAGTAGTCGCGGTATCTCATCGTCCACCCACCTCCAGCCAGAGTTTATGCGAGTTGATGAACTTGCGAACCGTTTCACTCCCAAGGTCTTTCGCATAAAAGGACTCAGTCCCGATGTAACCAGTGAGGTTTGCAATGGCGGCCAATTGTTGCTTAGGTGTTAAGATGATCAGAAATGTCTGCCCGGAGATTTCGTCTAAAACACATTTGAATGTCCATTTTGAAAACGTTTCCTTGACGTTGATGAGTTTGATAACGTCGAAGTTACCGACGTAATTTTTGCATGCGGATCTAAGCTGGGGCGGTAATTGCCTGCCGGAAGTGGTCCTGACAGAGTCCCAAGGTTGTTTGGTTTGGGCTGCGATCTGTTCGGAGAGACTTCCAATCGTAACGTCAATGCTGGAGGCGTTCATCTGGGCGATGAGCGCACTGTGTTCGTTTTGTTGGCGGTATTTTGTTCTCAGGGCAGGGGAGAGCCAAAGACTGATGACTTCTTTATTCTTGGAAACTTGGATGGCGGCAGCCTTCATCAGAATGCCCAGTTCGTAGCCTGCTGTGTTGGTGGAACCATCAACAAACCCGATTGAAAACTCATCATCGATTAGTTTCTGTGTAAACCACTTCTTTAAAGGCGACAGTTGTTGGAAACTCGTTTCGCCTTCGTCCGACGCCAATACAATATCGGAATTGACAGGCGCCTGGATCGCGCGAGCCTGGCAGAGCATGTAAGGGCGGTCGCCAAGTTTTCGAAATAGTACCTGGCGAACCAAATTGAAGAGGTTTCTGCGATTGGCGGCTTTGGAAATGTCAGCTGAACCATCGCTGTTGGCGCGAGGATGGGCTCCAGCGACTAACAGCGTTGAAGCGCGTGGGCGCTGAAACAGACTTGCTCCGAAATCGAACGAACGGCTCTCAAACAAAGGCCGTGGAATCTCGATAGCGAGGTCCTCTTGCAGGGAAGGGCGGAAAATGAACGTTCCCCAGCCCTTCTTTTGCCTTGAGGTTTCGCTGAGCGCGAAATACTGATCACTATTTTCGGTGTCCAAAATCACAGAAACTTCGTAACCAACGATCTGGGCCGCAGTTCGGATCGCATGTATTCTTTCCTTCTTGTCCTTATTCAGCCAGCGCGGAAGTTTATTGCCGTTGGGCGAGAACGAAGTGTCTGGTTGTGTTTCTCCAACGAGTTCTATCAGCGGGCTGACAACTTCGTTGTCCATGAACAGCATCTCTTCAAGTTTTGCAGCTACGTACTGATTGGAATTCTGTTTGCAGATGTTTTCTTTGACTGTTTTCAGGAAGTCGGAAAGCGGCTGACGGACGATCGCGAGTTCGTTTGCACGAACACCATCTAAATGAGTTTCAGTTTGATGAGTTTCAGTTTTGGGCTTTGGAGCAAGTGTCCGGGATTGTGGCGGAGCCAATGACATCACCAATAACCGGCGACGGGCGTTCTTTGAAAGAAGTAGTTCTGCATATTCGTTCGACTTGTGGATCCTGCTTTTTATCGGTGACTTAGACCATTTCACTCCAAATTGGCCAATGATCTCTTTAAGTTCTGTCAGTGGCATCGCTTGAGGTAGCCCTGACACCACGTACACTTGCGAAGGAGGCTCGGATTCTTTTTGGAGCTGGTTTTGATTGGATTTTTGCCATAACGATTGAGTCATCGCGCGAATTTGCACAGCCTGTCGCGCGCCAAAAGTCTTGTGGAATTCGGAGAACATCGTTGCGTTGTATGCCGTTACGTCGGAGGTGCCATCGATGTTGGTTGTTTGCCCAGCCCCTGCAATGGCAAGACCATAGCAAGGGAGTTGGTGCATTAAGGCCAATCCAGATTCCAATGTGCCCCATTCATCCAATGGAGTTGGCACTTCAAAGCAAACGCCTTCGGGATGATTGATGTCGATGGCAAACATTCCCCAGCCATGTGTTGGCTGGCGCTCTGTCAGAAACAGAATGTCGTCTGCGGAGATGATAAGCGAATAGTTTACCGCCGCCAGCCTATCGCAAATGAGTTGGATTGCATTGGGATCGTTGGTGTCGGGTAAGCGTTTGAGATCCCTCAATGCTGACCGGAATATCGCAAGTTCCGCGTAGGATGGAGGTTGGTAACTTCCGGCTTCTTTCTTTTCGTATAGCAATGGTTTGCTCTGCCGAATCAGTTGGCTGATTGGTTGGTCGGAGCGCACCGCAACTGAGGGCTGGGGCAACGTTTGAGAAGTTGCAGCTGCAACCGAGTGGCTTAAGAGGTAGCTTGACCAAGAAAAAAGAGCAAATCCAATCAGGCTTCCGGCGATGCCGCCAACCAAAGAAACTTGCAACGTCCCTTTGAGCATACGGACCATCAGTTGTTTATCATGTGCTTTGACGGCCATCAGGGTTGACAGTAAGTAGCCCATTCCGAAAGCGTCGGTAACTTGAGTATTGCTGGAGAAAAATGGAATGGCGTGGGCGTAAAACAGTCTCACTGCGAAACACACGGTGAAGAAGAAAAGCAACTTTCTTCCTCCTTGCATCCCTATATTACGTAGCCACGGCGTACCCAGTAGGAGGTTGCCGAGGGAAAAAATCAGCATGCATTCTGCGCACGAAGCGACAATTTTCATCGGCGCATGAAGCATCATGCCAAGTAACGCAGGGATCAGAATTCCATTGAAATCCCAAGCGTATCGCAGGTTGATCCAAGACGCCAAATATGCGGTGCAAACCAAGATGATGTAGGATTTTGGGCTGGCCATTAAGGACGAAGAAATGTCCTCGTACATCAAATTGAAATTCGAAAGGTTCAGATTAGTCAGAGAACTGAGAAAGACGCAAATGATAAAATACGTTACCCCAAGGGTCGTCAAGAATGGCATGAATCCTCGAAGAAGGCCTGGTTTCCAAAAGTAGTTAGCGATCAGAGCAACGATAATCAGTCCGAAGCTTTGGAGCTCGTTGCGATAATCGAAATTCCATCCAATTTCGGTGACGATATATTTCCCCAGCCCCGGTAGTAACCAACCATCGAAGGTGGATCGCACAATCACACTGACCACCACGATGACAAAGAATCGGTCGCGACCAAAGAAACTGCTCCACCATGAAAATTGCCTTAAACAGTCAGAAAGCCAGCGGGACAGTAAATACGTCACGACTGCTTCCAAAAGAATTACGCTCGCCGTCGTTGGGCGTGAAAGCAAAAGGGGAACCAAATAACCCGGCACTACCAAGGCCGACAGGTTCCAACCCAGTTTGAGGTTGAAGAAAACCGCAACGACGACCCCGATCCAAACCGTCGTGGTGAGCGTTACCGACGCTGAGTCGATCGGGAAGATTGGGAGGGGAAAGAAGTCTAACATCAACCGGGCCTTTACTGCTGGGTTGACGAGGTTGGTGGATCATCGGTGCCGATCACGGTAGGCATCGCGACGGGCGACGAATTCTCTTGTTCCGCACGGACGTTGGATAGAGTTAGGGAAACGGTGACGCAATGCGGAAGGTTCTCGACGCGGAAGCCACCGTTCCAGGGTTCGACCCAAGCATCAATTTGCTGAAGTTGATCAATCTGAGCCGTGTCAAGGTTGAGGTATTTTTTGGTCTTTCTTTTGGTGCCTTGGTGCGCTGCCTGGTCGAGTGACTTTCGAAGTGTGTCCACTGGCGTACCTCCGCCTTGATTGGTAAATCGGAATTCAAATCCGTCTACCTGGGGAAAGATCTCGAACTGAATTTCACTTTCGTCAAACGCATTGCCCAGTAGAAACACGAGTATTTTGCTAAATGCACGATCGAGTAAGATCGGATTTGCAAAAGCCATAATTTCTTCACTGATAGATTCGTCCTCGCGGATCGTAATTGAGCGCTGCGTCAATTCTTCTTCGAAGCTGCCTTTCACAGATCGCCAGACCGAAAGCGTGTTGATCAAAAAAAAGTTCTCAGGTGATTCGGTTACTTGGCGACTGTGTAGATTCTGGCAGCTTTCGAGCGCTGAGACAATTTCGGACACGGTGTTTCCGACTGATCCAAACAGGTCGTTGAGCGACTTGTTTTCAATATTGGGATCCTTCAGCAGCGATGTTGTGCGCTCTAGATGATTGGCTTTTTCGAGAATTTCAGGGGCCAGCGCGGTAGAAAGCTCACGGTTCCATTTTCGAATCTCATCAAAGATGCGTCCATCCACGACTTCTAACAATAGACCATGAGTTTCGATGGAAGTACGGGCTTCGTCTTCTTGAAGCTTCATCGGTTTGACGTACATCATCATTGGCACATCGGACAATGAGGAGGCAACGAGGTGCTTTCCACTTTTGTGGTGAAGGATCGCTTCGCGAAACGTTCGGCGTGCGCTATTTACCGACTGACCAGTGATGGCTGCAATGATATCGACGCAGGTAGAACCAGAACCAGAGAGTTCCGTTTTCTGAAGCAGGCGATTGAGGTTGGAGTTTCGACGAATGATACGCCCGTAAATGTCAAAGGTGGCCATCGCAGATTCCGAGCAATCGAATGCGATGTCGACTCTTTCGATCAGGTCGTCCTGGAGCTGGCTGTTGGCCTGAATGTCGACAAACGATCGTTCCTCGGGAAGGGTGCTGCAGCGCTCAATGAATTCCAGTCGCCGAGTATTTTCATACAGGGTTTGTTGACAACCGACGACCAGTTGTGTCATTTCCTCGCAGAACCGTGAGAGAAACGAATCAAAGTCGTTCCATTTCTCAATCGCTGCGGCTTCAATTGCGATCGCAATGACGCCGTATGTTCTCAAACCGTGAACCAAAGGCAGCATGTACTCGACTTCCTTGATGCCGGGATTAGATGTGAAGAAACCTCGATTTGGGCTTTGATAGGGGTGCTTGCTTTGAATTGCATCCCAATAAGGCGAACGCTTGTAGTCCAGCCGCTTTTCGTAGATTTGCGAATAGTCGCAACCGATCGAATGGACTCGTCTGAGATGCGTCGCACCAGGAAGCAGTTCCATCATCACGACGCGCGTCGGTTGAAACATTTGGTAGGTAACGTCACCGATGGCTTGCCACGGGTCGCCCTCGAATCGTCGTTTTACGTGGGCTTCGCGGACGCTGGCGCGGATTTTCCAAAACTGAACATAGTCTTCGAGTTTTGAAAAACGTTGCATTGCCGCTACGAGAGTAGAAACGAGACCAGCCAGTAGCAGCGCCGTGGCTGGAAGCCAAACGCTCGTCAGCCAGTAGCAAGCGGTAATCAGCCCCAGCCAGAGGATCACGTGCGCGAAAGTTAAAGAAGGCAGCCAATGTTTCCTTGCTTGCCGCGCAATTTGAAACGAGATCAGCGTGACCAGCGCAAGCAAAATAAACGTAGGAACCGATGCCAATTTGGTCGCGTAGTTTTCATTGACTAAACTCGCGACCATATTGCCTCTGATCTCCAAGCGACTCATGCGGGAATCACCATGAGTCGTCGGTGTCAGCATGTGAAAGCGACGTGAATATCTGGGGCCAATGATGACGATCTTGTCTTTGATCAATTCTCTAATCAAGTTCCCCTTGAGAAGCGAATTGGCGTCGATGTGAGGAAGCGTATTTGGGCCTCCCGCATAGCGAATGCCATAAGTTGTCGAGGGAAGGTTATCGGAAAGTGGTGAAACACTTTTGGCGATTTCAAACTCGAACGAATTAAGCTTCGAACCTGCTTGCTCTGTTGAAACGACTCCGTTGCGGTAAATCGGTTGGGAACAATGGTGGAGATCAACGAAGCCGATTCTAAACGTGTTCCTGGTGGTGGCCGATCCAGAGGCAAGCAGTTTGTCTAACGGAAATCCAAGGGTCAAAACCGATGCGTGCGGGACGTGATTGAGTGGGCTAAAATCGCTGACCGAACCTGTCGCTTCGATCGCGATTTTCTTGGGCGATTGCCGCTGGATCGAATCAACCAAAGAAATCAATGCTGGCGACGCGGATTCAAGAAGCTTGGGGGACGCATAAACTAAAAGAATCTGGTCTTCTTGCTGAGAATTAGGCAGCAGCCAGAGACAGGCGTCGCTCAACAGATCATCTGTCCAGCGAAACCAGGTCAGACTGTAAAAAACAGCCAGAGCCGAAAAAATACACAGTACCGCCGCTAAGCCGAAATCACTGCGTCGAAATTGTGCCAGCTTCATAGCGATTTAGCGCACTGCGATGACAGGGCCGAAGGTGATAAGGAATCAAAAAGTTAGCCGGCGGTCACACGGTTGATCCACCGCCGCAGGATCGCCATCGGTGATGGCGCAAAACCCTAATGGCGAAAACCCCAATGGGTGACCTTGACGGACGCTACGAAACTGCCGATCGTCGGGATCGTGATGCGCCGAAGAAGGCGCAAGCACGCCCTACGCATGACAGTTTGTTGATTCAATCCCAGCTATCTACTAGTGGCATCGGGCGATAGCAAATTCAACTTTCGTTTTTTTGGTCGTAGACCATTTGCAACAAAGATTCGACGTCTTTGAATTTTTTTCCGCTTTCAATCGCTCCCTGAACCATGTCGCGCGCTTCGGCTTCGGGGTGTCCCAGAGAAATCAGAATTTGGCAAACCTCTTCGGCGAGGCTGCGTTCGGCGGATGTGTCGGCTGCTTCTCCCTCCAACGCGGGGATCATCAACGCGAATTTCGCCATCTTACGACGCAGTTTCGCTACAATCCGCTCCGCCGTTGCGGCCCCGACACCCGGCAAAGTCTTCAGCGTGTTGACGTCTTGGCCTTCGATCGCGCGAGCGACGTCGGGAACAGGACGCACCATCGCACGCAACGCTTTCTTTACGCCGACCCCGTCTACCGAGCAGAACATTTCAAAGAACTCGCGTTCGACGAGGCTGTTGAACCCGATCAAACGGGGTGTCATACGTCCACCTTTTTGCACGTTGCCGTCAATGTAGTCGATCGTGTGAAGTTCGATTTCGTGGTCGAGCTTCAGTTGTAATTGGCGCCGGGTGAAGTCGGGGATAAGGACTTCGTAGTGGAAGGGGGGGACTTCCAAGATCGCGATGTCTTCACCGAGTTGTTGAAGTTTGCCAGAGATTTTGGTGATCATGTAAGACTGTTGGGGCGAATGGATAAATAATAATGACACAACGCAATTGATAGCGCGTCTGCTACGTCGGCTGGTTTAGGAATTTCGTCAAGGTGAAGTTGTTGCATCACGGCCAGCTGCATCTGGTTTTTCGGAGCACGGCCGTTGCCGGTCAGCACGCGTTTGACTTGCGTCGCCGCATAGCTTTTGATTTCGATCGAGTTGATTTCCGCGGCCAGACAAATTACGCCACGGGCATGGCCCATGATGATGGATGTTTTCGGACGTTCATAGTGGCTATAGAGTTCTTCTAATCCCATGCAGTCAGGTTGTAGAGACTTAATGACGTCATCGATACCGTTGTAGATCGATGCCAGTCGCTTGCCAAGTGATTGAGTGCGTTTGCTGCGAACGACGCCGGCTTCGATGATCTGAGGTCGATCGTCACTAATTTCAATCAGGCCGTAACCGGTGATGTTGAGCCCGGGGTCGATGCCGAGGATACGATGGGTCGTTTCAGGCGTTGGCATGAGGGACGCGGGTTGGAGGTCGAATTTGGTTTTTTAATGACAGAAATCAGTCGGTGCATGGTGACAAAGGCTAACGCACCTGCATCAGCAACGCGATGCACTGAGCTTGCATGATTTCCGAGTTGCCCACGGGGCCTACGCCTTCTCCTGTTTTGGCTTTTACTCCGACTTGTTCGGGAGCAATTTGCAGGATCTGGGCGATGCGATCGGCGATAGGTCGTTTGTGTGGTGAGAGTTTAGGTGCTTGGGCGAAAACGATACAGTCCAGATTCGCGATCTGAAAACCGGCGGCAGCGACTTTCTGCATCGCTGTTAATAGCATGTCGGCCGAATCACGGTTCTTGTTCTCCGAATCGGTGTCTGGGAAAAGCTCGCCAATATCGCCCATCGCAGCCGCGCCCAGAATTGCGTCGGTAACCGCGTGCAGCAAAACGTCAGCGTCACTGTGGCCGTCTAACGACTTATCAAACGGTATATCAATTCCGCCGATGCGCAGCGGCCCACCACTTTTCAAGCGATGCGTGTCGTGTCCGATACCAACGCGCAGAAACGGCAGCGCCGGGAGATCATCGTTCATCGAGGGTGCTTTCTTTTACAGGTTCTTCAGGAAATGTTATGGCAACCGCGTGCGGCGGAAAAGCGTGTAGGGCCGGTTCCTACCGGCCAAGCCCTACCTTTACCCCCAAAGGCCGGTAGGAACTGGCCCTACGAACAATGCTCAACTTGAAAGAGGAAGATCTTAAGGTTTATGCGTCTGAATTTCCATCGGCATTGGCAGGCGAGGATAGGCCTCGTCAGAGAGGAAATGGATCAGTTTCAAGGTTTGAAATGCGTCCAGCCACTCGTGAAAACGCTGAAGTAGCATTTTGTCGTCGCGCGAATTGGCGCGTAGTTTTGGCCATACACTCTCAAATTTTCTGTCAACCAGCCATCGGGCGCAGCTTTCGGGAACGTTTTTCAAAATGTCTGCCGCGGAATTGGAGACTCCTTTTTCAACTGCTTCCAGCAACAAACCCAGATCCCGATAACAATGATCGTGGTAGGTCAGCCAACGCCTACTTTCAACGATATCACCGACCGCTTTGCCTGTTCCAAAGGGAACGCGATCAGAGATGCGGTCGGAGGGGAAAACAAGCGCGTCTTCGATCATTTCGATCGCGTAACCGACCTTACTCAGCTGTTGCAAAAGATAAAAATCTTCACCCGCCATACGACGACAGTGATAGCCTCCTGATTTTACGTAGGCTCCCTTGGTGCACACAATCGTCGAACCAATGGCATACCAAGCGTGGGGAGAGTTTGCTTCGGCAAGCTTCTGACGGTGCCGTTTGAGATGTTTTTCGTAAATCTCAATCGCGCGTCTTTCGTCGTCGGTGCCGCAATGTCGGTGCTTGAAGTTCACATGACCGGCTTGAAAGTCAGGGTGCCGCCCGATGTACTCAAAGATTGCGGACAAGTAATTTGAATCAACAGGGCTGTCCGCATCGAGACTGATGATCGGTGCCGCATCATCGACAAACGACATTCCGACTGTACAAGCCTGATGCCGAGCTAAACCGACGCCAAATTTCTCTGGATAGGCGTTACCATCGGTCACATGGTCCAGCCAAGCCAACGGCAGCGGCGTTTCGAATTGTTCGAGCCACCTGAGCGTCGCCAAGTTATTTCCATCGTCCATCGAGGCGCGCTGATTCACGTTGACGACAACCAGAACATCATCGCGCAGCGGCCCCGTTGCCTCCAGACTTGTTAACGTCTCTGGTAGCGTTTCAAATTCGTTGCAGCATGGAATCGCAATGACTGCTCGGAACTTGTCTTTCAATACGCTGCGCGATTGCAGCGGAGAAGTTTCAGGAGGACTTTGGGCCATTTCGCAATGCTCAGATCATTCGCAAACGGGCGCGCCCCAACGGTTCACCCATCTTGAAAGCCAATCTTAGCACACCGACGGCCGGCACAATAAGAAACGCGAAACGTTAATCCGATGAGTTATTGCCCTGATCGACCAGGCCTACCGAATATGCGTTCCCTTGATACTCATTCCTTCTCAGGTAGTTTCCATCGGTACTCGGCGAAAAGTAGGCGCCGATGCCGCTGTTGAATGAAACCGTATTATCCGCAAGAAAATTGTCATCGGAGTTGTTGAAAACCACTCCGACATCACCGTTGCGCTCGATCAGGTTGCGAGAGAAAAATGAATCATCAACTCCGTAAGCCAGTAAACCGAAGCTGGAATTTCCGTCAGCCGTATTGTTTGAAAATCCACAGCCCTGACTGTTTACTAAGATGTAACCTTTTCCATTGTTGTTTGCACTGCGGTTGTTCTCGAATCCTGAATTGGAACCAATAAAGAACAACCCGGCTCCTGCGCGGTTATTGGTCGCTTCGCTGTTGCCGACAAACCCGTTGTCAGAGAAGATTTCGAATCCGGCCCCGCCATTGTTCTGTGAACGGCAGTTGAAAATGTAGAACTGGTCAACCCGATTTAAGAAAACTCCACGACCTTCATTGTTGATGATGTTGGTGTTGACGATGGAAATATCTTGGGCATCCAGCATTCTGATCGCGTCGCCAAAGTTGTCCCGAAATTCGCAATTATAAATTCTCAATCGACTGGTTCGCGAAAGCGCTTCTACACCGGTGATTCCTCTGGCTATTTCCAAATTTATGATACGGACGTTGTCTCCGTTGACTCGGATGACGGGACGATTCCCTATGGCGGCCATCAGTCGCGAGTTGCTGCGACCCCTGATTGTTAGCGGTTTGTCGATGACGAGGTTCGCGTACCAATCCGCAGATCCCAGCAAGATCGTATCGCCAGCATTGGCTGCCGCAACAGCCGCGTTGGGCGATGGATATTGCTCGGGGACTAATCTTTGGCTCGGAACGTAGACCTTGAAATCGTCAAAGAAAATGACTTCGTCTTTGCTGTTTTGCCAGCTCGAACCACCTCCGAAAAAGGTACTGAAGAACAGGCGGTCGATTTTCAAATTGGCGGTGTTGCGAAATTGAATATTGTTCTGGTCCAACACGAGTCGGCCATCGAGCCAGATTTGAAGGATACCATCTCGGACGCCAGGCGTGTTCATCCGTACGCGCTGTCGAAGCGTGTACCAAACGTCTGATTCTAAACGCGACTCAGATCCGTTCGCTTCTTCCCAAAATACTTCATCTTCCTGACGACCGTCCTGAGCAAATCCTGAGTGGAGGTGCTTGGCATAGGAAATAGCTTGACTTACTCGTTGTTGGGGCCGGCCCGATTGGCCTTGAAAACGGGTACGCCACATGAATCGTCCAGACCAGCCACGGACACCGTCCGCCGGAGCGCTACCGCTGGGGGCTGATCCGCCAGCAAGGCCGGGAAGCTTTCCGCCGCGCACAAAATCAAAGCCGGGTCCAAATTTAACTCGATAGGTTAAAAAAGCTTCCTCTACCCCATCGAACTCGGCGATCCATTGAGCCCCTCCGAGCCTAGGCCCAAAACTGCCGGAGGGATACTCGACCCGAAGTGAGGAACCGCGTCCGCCGAAGGCCTGGTTTCCGGAGACCATGCGAGTTCGACCTTCATCGACGCCGTTAGAGAATCGGAGTTCGCCGAAGTCTGCTTCGATTTGGTCCTCAGAGTAAGCACCTGTGCGGTTGTCGAAGTTCACTTCCAATATGGTCTGGCCGTTTGCAGAAGCGACGCACAACGAGGCTAAAACAATGGTGGGAACAACAAGAAAACAACGAAGGCTGATGAAGCCCAAAGGTGAGTCAGAGGACATGATTTCAATTCAAAGTTGCAGATAGATGATTCTAAAAACACGCGTTTCGTCAGGCGTGTCTCGCGCGGTCTGGCGCGAAGATGCATGTTAGTTCGACTTTGATGAAAACGGCACAACTTTCAAAGAAAAATCCTCAAAACTCGGTTGAGTCGCAAAATCAGAGATCAAGTCGTGTTCAACCTTGCCGTGAAAAAACGGTGACAGACGCTGTAGCGCTCAACGGCAGTGCTTCAAATGTTCGTTTGCCCAAAGGTTCAGCGACGCTTATGATCCCATGACCGTCGCGGTTGTGGCGGTGCCGGTCGGTCTCCATTGTCAGAGTAACACGAAAATCCATGAGCAAGCATCCTCCGTCAAGTCGCCAGAGATTTGAAGAATATAAACAGGAATTTCTGAATCGGGATGGAGCTTCAGAAAAAGATCGGGATTCATCTGATAAAAAACGCCAACGAAAATCTCAGCGCGATCGTTCCAGTTGGACACTGGTTCGTGAGTTCTTGGGCATGCTGCGCGATCACCGTGGCTCGATTATTTTTTCCATGGCGACACTCACGGTCGCGACGATTCTTGCCCTGATTCCTCCGGCGGCGGTAAAGTTGGTTGTCGATTACGTGTTGTCCCGGGAACCGCTTCCGGCCGATTTGCCGACATGGATTCCACGGGAACCTTGGCCTTTGTTGTTGTGGATCGTTGGCGGCATACTCTTCATTTCCATGGTGAAATTATGTTTGCACATTTGGGGGCGATGGCACGCGACGCGCGTCACGAAGTTGCTGCAGATGTCGATTCGCAAGCGCGTTTTTGAGCATGCGGCTCGATTACCTTTGCACCGCATTCAGGAGTTGAAGTCCGGAGGAGCGGCCAGCATCTTGCGTCAGGACGCAGGCAGCGTTGGAGATCTTGTCTTCGGCATGCTCTACAACCCTTGGCGAGCCGTCATTCAACTAATTGGCAGTTTTCTTGTGCTGGCTTGGGTCGATTGGCGTTTGCTGATCGGAGCGGTCGCCATTGTTCCACTGGTCTACTTTACGCATCGAACTTGGATCCATCGTATTCGTCCCCAATTTCGGCGTGTGCGTGCGCAGCGCGAAGAAGTCGATTCGCTGACGACGGAATCTTTCGGCGGTGTGCGAGTGGTGCGCGCCTTTGGCCGCCAACATGCCGAAACCAATCGCATCATGCGGGGCAACCATGTCATGGGACGGCAGGAATTGTACGCTTGGTGGTGGTCGCGCGCGATTGAGATGGTTTGGGAAACGGTCATCCCGTTGGCAACGACAGGCCTATTGGTTTACGGCGGTTGGCGAGTGCTTCAGGATGAGCTGACGATGGGCGACTTGATGATGTTTCTTGTGTATGTGCTGATGCTGCTGGGACCGCTGGCGACGTTGGCCCAGAGCGCGGCTGCGTTCCAAAATAGTCTTTCTGGATTTGACCGCGTTCTGGACCTCTTGGAAGAGCCGCTGGAAATGGAATCTGGCCCTGAAACAAAAAAAATCCAAAGCTCTGAGTTTATTGGTTCGGTCGAGTTCAAAGATGTTAGCTTTCGTTATCCTGGTGCCGATGGTTGGGCGGTTGAGAACATTGACTTAGCGGTTGAACCGGGAGAAACGATCGCGCTGGTCGGGCCCAGCGGAGCGGGGAAAACAACGATTTGTAATCTTGTCGCGCGTTTCTACGATCCAACGAACGGTGCTGTTTCGATCGATGGAACTGATTTGGTTCAATACGATGTTGAAAGCTATCGGCGGTTGACGGGGATCGTTGAACAGGATGTCTTTCTATTTGATGGAACAGTGGCAGAAAACATCGGCTACGCGAATCGGCGAGCCACCGGTGCCGAGATCGCAACTGCGGCCAAGATCGCCAACGCTGCTGAATTCATCGACAAATTGCCTCAAGGTTATGACACGACGATTGGAGAACGCGGCGTTCGACTCAGCGGCGGTCAGCGCCAGCGATTGGCGATCGCCCGCGCCGTGTTAGCCAACCCCAAAATCCTAATCCTGGATGAAGCAACCAGTAATCTGGATACCGAAAGTGAAAGATTGATTCAAACCAGCATGTCGGCACTGATGGAAAACAGAACCTGTTTCGTTATTGCTCACCGTCTGAGCACGATTGCCAGCGCAGACCGAATCGTTGTTTTAGAAGATGGGAAAATCACGGAGATCGGTACGCATCAATCGCTGATGGAACTGGGCGGGAGGTACCACGAAATGGTGATCATGCAAACCAATACCGCCGCGCTGCCGGGATAATCGGTGACAGAGTTTGAACCAGAAATTCGGTCGGTTACTTTGCCTTCATCGTCAACGATCAATTGTTCGTGAGTGCCATAATGAAGGGGCCGATATCCAAGAAGGTGACGATATCGTCTTGGTTGACATCCGCCTCGATCTGATAGGTCACCGAAGTTAGCAGCGCGATAAACGGTGCGATATCGAGAAAGTTCACGACTCCATTTTGGTCGACGTCCCCCAGTAAAACGGGGGACACGATTGCGAAATTAACATCGTCCACATGGACTGCGCCTCCGGCGTCGTTTTGCTGCCCGAAGACAAGCACGCCCCGGGCCTCGACCGCGCCTGGAGGGGCAACCGCGCTGAGCGTGCGTGTTATCCATACATCGTTGGCACTGCTCCCGTTGACCAGGCTGATTGAATCTGAGCCGAGGTATTGGGGCGAACCGAATTCACCATGCTGCTCACTGAAGTAATCGAACTTCAGATCGACGAAGTTGCCAGACTCGGCGATAGAGTCATTTGAGGCAATAAGAGCGCTCGCGGTGGCCGTCAGTTCTTGGCCGGGAGTCACGGTCAGTCCTTGAGTAACGCCCGAGAAATTCGTTTCACCATTAAATTGTCCATACAGCTTGAGGGATTCCGAACCGGTTCTGACTTGTTCGTTTCCGCTACTGACGTTGTTGATCGCATCGCCAAACTTTGTCCAAGCGCCTAACGAACCTCCGTTGTCCTCGAAGCCTCCGTTCTCAAACGTCAGCGTGGTGCCGCCGGCCGATTTGGTATAGGCATGAACGTAGTCGATCTCAAATACCTGCGGCCATACGGTTGTGTTATCAGGGTTGTCCAAGAAAAGCCCACCGACAGCCGTATTGAGAATCAGCCGCATCGCACCGGCTTCGGTAGAAATAAAGTTCTCAACGTTCTGGTCACGAATAGTCCAGTAGTGAACATCGTCGACGTAGAATCGCAGCTGATCGGAATCCCACTCGACGGAGTATGTGTGGAAGCCGTCATGGTAGTTTTGAAGGACGCTGTTGTGGACTGAAGTTTGTTCTCTGGCGACGAACTCATGTCGAAACACTCCGGCTCCGTTTTCGCCATAGTGAAATGCCGAGCTGGTGGTGTTGGGTTCGTTGCCGCGGTTCTCCATGATGTCAATTTCACCTGCGCTGGGCCAAGGCATCGTATTGACATCTGACAACAGCCAAATGGCCGGCCACATGCCGGTCGATGCGGGAAGCTTCGCTCGGATGTCCCAGCGCCCTTCTTTTTGGATCGCGGTGCTCTGCACCAAACCGCTACGATATGGTAAGCCGCGCGAGGGAATGTTCTCAGAAAGAATCCGAAGGCTGCCGCCGGACACACTGACTTGGGATGGTAAATAATCTTGCAAAGATAAATTGGTGGTTTGGTTCGTGTTGGAAACAGTCCACAACGAGGTATCTAAGCTATTGCCATCAAACTCGTCATACCAAGCAACGTCATAGCCTGATCGTGCTGGAGGTTGGGCCACTGCAAGGTTGCTGGCCACCAACACTGAGCAGCTCAACACTGCGAAGAAAACGGATGCAAATCGAGTCATAGATATGTAACCGCGAAAAGAAAGGGAGGAGTGGAAGGAGCGAAAATTCCCGTGTTGAAACCGGTCTCGGCAAAGAACTGCGTTACAGAATAATAGACCGCAATTTGCCCAATGGCAAGTCGATAACGGGGGCCGTCGAGGGCGGTTGTTTCAGCACGAAAACTGCAACTAAAAAGTGTTATCGACCCGTTATGGCATGGTAATTAGGTGACACTATTACCGTAATAATCGGTACTTTCTTAGTAGGTTACCGCACAATCGATTGGGCATTATTGCCTTATCGGGAGATTCTCAAGCTAAAATATTTAAACTCGCCAATGACTTAAGCCAACACAATGTGACTTGAGCCAACAATGACTTGAGTCAAATTGAAATCGCCCAACACTTATATGGCGTTTGTTCCGATTGCCGAATACTACAAAGAATCTTATCAGCCATGCCACGTTCGAAAAACCGAAGACCACGTCGTCGAAAACTCAACAACGGACTCAGCTTCCGAAAACTCGAGCCGCGGAAAATGCTCGCGGGCGATGTGCCTGATGGAGCGAATCTCATTACCAACGGTGACTTCGAAACTTTCACCAACGTAGATACTCAGAACTTTACCAACTCGTTTGCCACGGCGCGATTCTATGGAAGTGACTTGGTACCTGGCTGGACGGTTGCCGACGGAGATGGCGATGGTGAGCAGCGCATCAATTTGTTGACCTTTGGCAACGCGCGCGGGACCGTTTTGGATCTCGATTCCCTGCCAGGCCAGGACGATTCGGTGTTCCAGGATGTTAATGTCCGCGTCGGGCAGGAGTATTTGTTTTCCTTTGATTTTCTTGGCCCCGAGGGCGTTGGTGGTGTTACGGATCCCGCCACCAATAATTTTGACGTGTTCTACAACGGAGAACTGTTAGGCTCGCTGCAGGGAACGAGTATCTACAATCAAGCATCGTTTGTGGTGACTGGAGCGGCCAACGATTCGACCGGCTCAACCGCCGACGGCGATATCGTGTCGGCACGTTTTGAGTTTCGCGATGGTAGTTCGGGCAACCGCGGCGGCGACGGACACGGAGCGCTGATCGATGCTGTGAGTTTAGTCGCGGTTACCCAGAGTTCCGTCATCAACGGAGGTTTTGATAATACGGATTCTGCTTCGGGCCCCGATTTCGCGCCCGAGGATGTCGATGGTTTTTCGGTATTCGACTTTGCCGGTGACACTCAAGACCGTGTGATTCAAATTCAATCAGATGCCGATGGTGATTTTCTCAATCTCAATTCGTCGCCTGAATTAATTGATCAAGTCTTTCAAGATTTAGAAACCGTAGCCGGCGAAACCTATTTGGTGACGTTTGATGCCCGTGTTGATCCAGCAAGCACTTTGTCGCCTGACCAGCTGCGTGTTCGATTTGACAACCAATATGCAGCGACCGTGATCGCCAACGATCAATGGCAAACCTACAGCGTGCTGGTGGAAGCCAGTTCTTCCACCAGTCGTCTAAACTTTCGTGAAGCGGGCGAAGACCCTGGAGATGGTGCCAGTCCACAAATTGATAACGTGCAGCTTTTCCAGCTCGAGATAGCTCCGGTCAATGATCTTGTCGTGGATACTAATGGTGCTGATGATGGTGTGAGTTCAGGAGTTGTGTTCCGACTTAATGGGGGCCCGCAAAACATTGCCTCAGACGTGGTGCTCAGCCACGATTCAGGGGAAACACTCACCAGTGCCACTATCGCGATAGCCGGCGATTCAATTTCGCCAACAGAATCTCTTTCGGTTGACCTCGGGGCGACGGGAGTCACCGCTGATTATGATTCACAAACAGGCATATTACAGCTTGAAGGGGAAGCAACGCTTGCTGAGTATGAGCAAGTGATTCGATCGCTGCAGTATGATAATACGGCCGAGGACGCCGCGGATCGCCTCGTTGAAATAACGATTATCGATTCCAATATTGACGACGACACCAATTCCAGTCCGGCTACAACGATAAACATTTTTGTTGAATTGAACCAGGCCCCAAACCAGGCCCCGACGCTGGCCGCGATCAGTGATCAAACTTTAGGCTTTGGCCAGTCACTGAATTTTTTCTTAGATGCAACCGACAGCGATAGCGATGATGCCACGTTGGATTTTGACATCCTTGATGCGGGAGGGTTCGACGGGCAACTGACAATTTCCGAAACGGGAGTGCTTAGTTTGCCAGCCGCCGCTGAAGCAGGGGCTTTTGACATTGTTGTTGCCGTTACCGATATGGAAGGGGCGACCGCGGAGCAAACGTTTGAACTCACTGTCGAAGAGTTTCAGCCGTTTGAAGGTGTTGGGGCCCTTTCTAATGTTCCTGCGGAATTGCGAAATGGAATTTACACAGAGGCACCCCCGCAGAACATTGATACCGATTTAACTTATGATGCGGTGTTAGATACCAGCCAAGGCGAGATCAGAATTCGTTTGTTGGATGATGAATCGCCAACCTTTGTGAATAATTTTATCAATCTAGCGCGTGACGGTTTTTATGATGGATTAACTTTCCATCGCGTGATCGAAGGGTTTGTGGCTCAAGGTGGTGATCCGCTGGGAGAGGGTTTTGGTGGTCCCGGATATCAAATTCCTGACGAAGTAGGCAACGATATTGAATTCGATGCACGTGGCCAATTGTCATTCGCCAACTCGGGCCCTGACAGCACAGGAAGCCAGTTCTTTATTACTTTGGCTCCAACGAACCTCAGCAATAGCGGTTCCGTCTTCAACCCTACTCAATTTTCAGTTTTCGGGAATGTGACCTCAGGTGATGGGGTGCTTGACCTGCTGACGCGTTTTGAAGCCGGCCCTAACGCCGATCCAGATGTTGAACCTGATGTGATCAACTCGATTCGCATTGAAGAGGTTTAGTTTTCCAAGAGAAGCAAACCGCATCGGGCACCGGCGCAGGATGAGGTCTTTTTGTCCCTCTATGGAGTATTTGGATCGGGCCTTATACTCTGGCGATGCCGATCATCGAAATTAAAAACCTGACAAAGTCCTATCGTGTCTACCAGAAAAAAGAAGGTCTGCAGGCATCGATAAAGGGGCTGTTCAAGCGCGAACACAAAAACGTTCACGCGGTCAAAGATATCAGTCTTGAAGTCGAGGAAGGGGAGTTTGTCGCGTTTCTCGGTCCCAACGGCGCCGGTAAGACGACGACGCTGAAATTGCTTTCGGGGGTCATCAATCCCGATTCAGGAACGTGCCAAGTCATGGGGTACACCCCGTGGGAACGCAAGAACGAATACCGGCGGCGATTCTCATTGGTGATGGGACAAAAAAATCAGCTGTGGTGGGATCTGCCAGCGCTGGAATCGTTCCGGCTGAACCAACACATTTACGGGGTGGCCAAAGAGGATTTCGATAACACGCGTAACGAGTTGTGCGACATGCTGGACGTGACGCGCCTGCTGAACCAGCCGGTCCGCGAGCTGTCGTTAGGCGAGCGGATGAAAATGGAGTTGATCGCGGCGCTGTTGCACAAACCGGATGTGTTGTTTCTGGACGAACCGACGATCGGGTTGGACGTGATTGCGCAGCATAAGATCCAGGAATTCCTCAAGGCCTATCAGCAAGAGCAGAACAATACGATTCTGCTGACCAGTCACTACATGAAGGATATCGAAGCCTTATGCAAACGGGTCGTGATAATTGCCAATGGCGAGATCTATCATGATGGTTCGCTTGAGCAGATCGTGGACAAGTTCAGCGGCGACAAAATTGTGACACTGCAACTGGCGGATTCGGTCGATCAGGATGCGCTCAAAGATTTACCCAACGTGATCGAAGTGACGCCGCCCAAAGTCAAGTTCCGCGTGCAGCGCGAAAAGGTTGGGGCGGTGCTCAGTGGTATTTTGAATTCTCACTCGGTCGATGACATCGTGGTTGAAGATCCACCGCTGGAGGAAGTGATTTCCAATGCCTTCTCTGCAGCCGAAGCCGAGGGGAATCGCAATGAGTAACGCGCCAGCGCAAGAAGTGGCCCCGTCGAGCGATTCTACTTTGACCTCTAGCGTCTTGACGTGGTGGACTTTTTTTAAGATCTCGATCAATGAGCGGTTGGTGTATCGCGGCGATTTTATCATCGGCACGTTGATGCGGTTTTTGCCGACGCTGACGCAGATCTTTTTGTGGTGGGCGATTTATGATGTGATCTCGACCGAGGGATCAGCAGATTCCAACAGTGGCCCCGACGGGCAGATCGCGGGATACCGATATGGTGACATGGTGGCCTATTACCTCATGGTGACCATCAGCCGCGCTTTTTCTAGCATGCCAGGGCTGACCAGCGGGATCGCGAATCAAATCCGTTCTGGAGAAGTGAAAAAGTTCCTGATCCAACCGGTCGATATGCAGGGCTGTTTGTTGATGCAGCGGATTGCTCACAAATTGGTTTACTATTTGATGGCAGCACTGCCGTTTGCGCTTGTGTTTTATCTGTGTGGTGACTTTTTCATCGACGGTTGGCCTACGGGAGAGCGGTTGGGGGTGTTTTTTGTGTCACTGGTGCTCGCGTTTGCTTTGGGGTTTTATCTGGAGTGTACGATCGGGTTGATTGGGTTCTGGTTCTTGGAAGTTACGTCGCTGACGTTTATCTACATGTTGATGAACTTCCTGCTGTCGGGTCACATGTTTCCGCTGGAGTTGTTGCCTGAGGGGCCTGTGAATATTCGCGCATTTGTTGAATTTTTGCCGTTTAAATTTCTGGCGTATTTTCCTGCGGCGGTGTTCTTGGGGAAGGTGGAAGGGGCGGCAATGTATCAGGGTTTGGCGGTCGAATTTGCGTGGGTGGTTTTCTTTATTGTGATCTCGCGCGTGCTATGGTTCCGTGGCGTCAAACGTTATAGCGGGTATGGCGGATAAAGAATGTCACCCTCTTACATCAACGTATTTTTAACCTTCGCACGCAACTCTTTGGTGCGCGATATGTCATTTCGGATGAACTTCATCCTGCAATGTTTTGCGACGATGTCGTGGGCCGCGATGAATTTCGGATTGTTCAAAATTATCTATCGACACACCGAATCCATTGGCAGAGGCACGGGCTGGTTTGAGGACGAGTTCTTCATTTTCTTGGGCACGATATGGATTATCAATTCGCTGATCCAAACTTTCTTCATGGCCAACGCGGAAGAGTTCAGCGAATTGATTCGGACAGGCAATTTAGATTTTGCGTTGCTCAAGCCGATCGACACGCAATTTCTGATTTCGTTTCCGCGGGTTAATTGGGCTCAGTTGCCCAATGGAGTCTTGGGCGCTGTGCTGATTGTTTTGTCGCTGAGAAATCTGGCGGCGGACCCTAATCGGGAGATTTACATTTCGTTTTGGAACATCTTCCCGTTTTTGTTTTATGTCTTGTGTGGCGTGTTGGTGATGTACAGCGTCATGATTGTGTTGGCATCAACCAGCATTTGGCTGGGGCGGAATCAGAATCTTTACACCTTTTGGTTTTACATCACGAACTTCTATCGCTATCCGATGGAGATTTATCAGCGCAACGGCATCGGGATGGCGTTGTGGGCTACGTTTACGTTCGTTGTGCCGATCTTAGTAGTTTCCAATGTGCCCGCCCGCGTATTGGCTCAACCCATGGGACGGTCCTGGATGAATTGGGAGGCCGGGTATGCCGTCGTGGCGGCGGTGGGAAGTTTGCTGGTGAGTCGCCTTGTTTTCAAGTTGGCGCTCAAGAGTTATCGAAGCGCGAGTTCATGAAGAAGAAGCCTGGCGCGTCTGGATTCGTCTTTGCAAGGAGTGCATGTGTTTCAAACCGTTAATGAAACCCCAGTAGGCAATTGTCGAAAGAAACTCAAGTCCGCAGGCGGTTTCTAACGATAGCTGGCCGGTATCCAGATCGTTGCTGTAGCTGCGTCAAATTGGTGGCGGACGACGCACAAAGTGGCTAAAATACAACCCATTTTTAATGCGTCACACGAAATGCCGTCTCTGGTGGTGAGACTGTGTTAACGTAGTTGTTTCTCTTAGTGTAATAAATTTTCTGGACGGTATGTCGAAACCGGAAGACTTCAATCTCGAGGCCTTAGTCAGCACAGCTAAACAGCTGGGGCCCAATGAGCGCTCGCAGTTTCTGTTGCTGTTGCCGCCGGAGACACGTAGCGCGATCGCGCGTACGCTTGAGGGGCTTAAAGTAGATACGGTTCATCCTTCAGTCGAAGATCTCAGTATTCGATCGGCCGCGACTCTCATCGTCGACCAGACGGAATCTGGTGATGAGGAATTGTCACAATCCGGTAGCCCTGCCACGATTGATGAGCATCTCGAAATCCGGAACTTGGACAACTTCTCTTCCAAGACAGTTGTTGAACACATTGATGGTGCTCCTCTACAAACTGGGGCTTCGGAAGACGGTCACGGGCGATTGCGGGGCGACGATTTCGCTGCC
>CALDEW010000163.1 GCA_937942355.1 uncultured Pirellulaceae bacterium
AAACTGGCGGCCCAAACCGGCATCGACGATGGGGAAAAGCTCAAAGGCCTCATCGACCATCTCCCCATCGGTAGTCTCTCGGTCGATTTTGATCCTGCGGGATTCATGTTCCACAACCACAACGTCAGCGATGCCATCAAAATCCTGGCCGAACACGTCGCTCACGTCCGCACGCGCGACGCGGTCGAAGATCTTTCCCAAGGCAAACGAATCGAGGTGCAACTGGGCCGCGGCAGCGTCGATTGGGCTCAGTTACTGGGCGTACTGGAAGAGAAGAACTACGCTGGCTACCTAACGGTCCAACGCGACGCCGAATCAGAATCGGTCAAACAATGTGCCGAGAGCCTTGAGTATTTGACGCAGCTGTTTTCGTAAGCGTTGTAGCGTTGTAGGCCGGACCAAGCCGACCGAACTTAGCGATGGCTCCATCAACACACTGCAACTCAGCCTATCAAAAAGGCTCTGCCAACATCTAACGACAGGTCGGCGCTGTTCCGGCAGCCGACCTTTGTTCGTTGCCACGAGCCTAAACGATCTACACAATGGCTGCCGTAACGGCGCCCTTGGGGGCTTGGTACGGCCTACGTTTATGCTAACGCTGTTTTGTTGGGTTGGCCGGGGATTTCTTGGACGTAACGGGGGACGGCGAAACCGGGTAACGACGCGCGCATCGTTTCGATGATCTCTATTCCACGAGGAACGGGAACTTCGAAATGCGATGTGCCGGTGACTTGATCCAGTTGGTGAAGGTAATACGGTAGCACGCCGATTGCCAGTAGTCGTTTACTCAAATCAATCAGAGTCAAAGCATCATCATTGACGCCGGCTAACAACACCGATTGATTCAGCAACGTGGCACCGGCCCGTTTCAAACGGCCTACCACTGCGGCAACTTCATCGTCCAACTCATTGGCATGGTTGGCGTGAATCACGACCACCACTTCCAGACGCGTCGCTTTCAACATGTCGGCCAAATCATCCGTGATTCGATCGGGAATCATAATTGGTAGCCTCGTGTGGATGCGCAGCCTGATCACGTGCGGAATTTGTTCCAATCGGTCAATCAATGCCTTCAACCGTTCATCAACCACCGTCAGCGGATCGCCGCCGCTGAAAATCACCTCTTCGATCGAATCATCTTCAGCGATCGTGGTGACCGCTTCGTCCCAACCAGATCCCAACACCGAATTCGATGCATAGGGGAACTCACGCCGAAAACAGTAACGGCAATGGATCGCGCATGCTCCGGTGACGATAAAAAGGGCGCGGCCGGCGTACTTCTTCAGCACGCCAGGCCCCAAAACCGCGTCAGATTCCGCGAGCGGGTCGCTGGTAAAATGGGAAGGCGAAGCGTCCTCGAAACTTGTCGGCAACAGCTGCAAAAGCAACGGATCGGCTGGATTCCCTCGTTCCATTCGCCGCACAAACGGCAGCGGTGCAAACACGCCAAAAGTCGATTCGGCGGATTCACCGGTCAAATCTTTCGGCAATTCCAGCGTTTTTCGCAGCATCGCCAGATCGCGGATCGCGGACTTCATCTGCTGCTGCCAACTTGGTGGGCTGCTATCGGGTTCAGCGCCGACAGATTCAGTCGAATGGGTTAAACTTTCCATTCAAGCAGAATAGCCTGTTTTCGATCTGGTTCCAGTGCCAGTTGCTGACAGGATCTTCTTACAACTTCAATTCAGCAGATTTTCAGGACAATCAAGTGGCATATAAAGTGAACGACTTTCGTAAAGGTCTCAAAGTTCAGATCAACGGCGAACCCTACATCATGACCAGCGTCGAGTTCAAAAAGCCCGGCAAAGGTAACGCGATGCATATTTGCAAACTCAAAAACCTGCTCCGCGATACGACTCTGGACCGCACCTTCAAAGGCCACGATACGCTCGAAGAAGCCGATATCCAAGACACCAATGTCCAGTACCTCTATCGCCAAGGCGACGCTTTCGTCTTCATGGACAGCCAAACCTTTGAGCAGCATGAAATGTCGGCTGAAAAAGTAGGTGACACTTGGAAGTATCTAAAAGACAACGCGCCCTGCACGGTCACATTTTTCGACGGCAACCCGATCCTCGTATCGGCCCCTAACCACGTTGATCTGGTTGTTGAGTATTGTGAACCAGCGGCCAAAGGCGACACCGCAACCAACGTTAAGAAACCCGTTAAGGTTGAAACTGGCGGCGAGTTTATGACGCCGATCTTCATCAACATGGGTGACACCATTCGCATTGACACCCGCACCGGTGAATACATGGAACGCGTCAAGAACTAAACGCTAGGCCTGTTTCATTAACGTAGTGTGGGACCTCAGCCCACACGAAACTAACGGGTGGGCGAAGAGCTCGCCCCACGGTCGCGACGCTGCGGTAATCCTCAAAAGCACGATGCTACGATGAACGAATTCGAAACCGTAGTCCCTCCAAGCCCTAACTCGTTAAGCGGATCCAAAACCACCGGCCGTCGAAAACCGGCCGTCGATTGGCAACGCATCAACGGAGAACCGCAACCACCCAAACGCGGTTTGTTCGGTTGGCTGTGGGTCGTGTTTCGGCGGTTGTTCAAATGGACGGCGATTCTGATTATCGTGCCATTGGTTTGCTACGTTGCGATCGGCGGCGTGGGCGCTTGGTTGCCTGAGAACCCCGACTTTAAACCGACCGTAGACGGCATCGAGATCTTCATCTATTCGGGCAATGCTCATTCCGAATTTATACTGCCGCTAAAAACGCCCGAGAAGGATTGGACACAGCATTTTACCATTCCCCCTGACGCAGCGCTTTCGCACATCGCCATCGGTTGGGGCGACCGCGCGTTATACACGCAAACTCAGCAGTGGTCAGATCTGAAAATTGGCACGGCGATTTCGGCCATGTTTGTCCCCAGCGACTCCGTGTTGCATGGCGAGTTCGTTAGTGAGCCCTATAGCAGTGCGCGGTCAGTAAGGACGCGCATTTCATCGGAACAATATCAGCAACTTTGCAACTTCATCATCGGTAGTCTTGCCGAAGATAAACCCATCGAAGGAGTTTCCTTTGGCGATTTTGATCAGTTCTTTCCCGCCACGGGCAACTATCATCTTTTCAACACCTGCAATAATTGGGTTGGAAATGGCATGAAAGCGGCGGGAATCAAAGTGGGTCGTTTCACGCCGCTGCCGAAAACGGTATTTTGGCATTTAAATAATTAATGGCGGCGTTGCCTTTTCATAGGGCGACGCGCATGAGCACCTTTGTGCCAACCGCAAAGCAGAAAATCCTACACGAAAGAGATCATGAAAGTTCAATTTTGGGGCGCTGCTCAAACCGTTACCGGATCGATGCACCTCATCCAAATCGGCGACAAACGGATTTTGCTGGACTGCGGACTGTACCAGGGCAAACGTAAAGTCGCTTTCGAAAAGAACCGTAACATGCCTTTTGATGGCAGTTCGATCGACGCCGTCGTGCTCTCTCATGCTCACATTGATCATAGCGGTAACTTGCCGTCGCTGAACGCATCGGGATTTCGCGGCCCCATTTACTCAACGTCGGCCACACGAGATCTGGCTTCGTTCATGTTGCTCGACAGTGCGAAAATCCAAGTCAATGACGTGAAGTACGTCAATAAAAAGCGCCGCAAGAATAATCAGGCACTCTTTGAACCATTGTACGGGCCCGAACATGCGGCCGCCGCGCTGCGTCAGTTTCGCACGATTGAGTACGGCCATTTGTTTTCGCCGGTGGAAGGAATCAAGTGCCGGTTTCATGTCGCCGGCCACATGTTGGGCGCGTCGATCGTCGAAGTCAATCTTACCGACCCAGATTCGGGCGAAACGAAACGGCTGGTCTTTACTGGTGACATTGGGAGGTCGGATATGCCGATCCTGCGCGACCCCGCCGTCGTTGAAGGCGCTGACTATGTGATCATGGAGGCGACCTATGGCGACCGCAACCACTTGGCCGGCAGTGACGTAAAGAAAACCTTGAAGCAGATCGCAGAAGAGACCTATGCCGATCGGGGGAAGCTGATCATTCCTGCTTTCTCTGTTGGGCGGACTCAGGAGATTGTCTATCGCTTGAACCTGTTGGCCGAAGCGGGGGAACTACCTCCGATGCCGGTGTATGTCGACAGTCCTTTGGCGGTCAACGCAACGGATGTATTTCGTTCCCATGTCGAGTGCTACAACGACGAAATGGTGAACGCGATCTTGACCGAAGAAGACAAAGACCCGCTGAACTTCGACAATCTGACCTACATCCGCAAAGTCGAAGAGTCAAAAACGCTCAACACATCCACCGAATCCTGCATCATCATCAGTGCTTCGGGCATGTGCGAGGGCGGCCGCATCCTGCACCATTTGAAAAACAATATTGAAGATTCCACGACACGGATTTTATTCGCGGGCTATCAGGCCCCGCACACGTTGGGGCGAATTTTGCTCGACGGTTCATTAGACAAAGTGAAAATTTACGGTGAAGAATACGAGGTGAAAGCCAAGGTATCACATCTAACCGGCAGCAGCGGCCACGCCGACCAGAAAAACCTGCTGGAATGGGCGAAGGAAACTTCGGCCAAAGGTAGCGTGAAACAAATCGCGCTGGTCCATTGCGAGCTGGACAGCGCCACCGAATTCAAAACGAAATTAGAAAAGTTAAAACTTGGCCCAGTGATGATCCCGGCCCCTGGCGATGAAATGCCGATGTAGTTTACGGGCGTAATTTGGAGTGCGGTACTCCCGTCCCGCTTTGGAATATTTTCTTTTCGCTTCGTAGCACGTTACTGCGCTTCTGAAGGTTACGGTTAGGTTGCTGAAGAAAGTCAATCCCTCCGGCATATCACCTGCTCCCCAAGCAGCATTGAGCAATGAAAATCATCCTCCCCGGCGGCACGGGGCAAATCGGTGTCATCTTAGCGCGGCATTTTCTGAAATCCGATTATGAACTGGTTGTTCTCTCCCGCCGTCCAAAATGCGCAGGCTACTCAACAGACCATCCGTTCTCACATCCATTCAGCTCCGCCTAACATCTCACCTCCGAAAGCAATCTGCTATGGCGCGGGGATACCGAGATCACGACAGATTTTTCGGGCCAGAAAATCATTTATCTCGCGGTGACGAGGGACAGCCGAGACTTGATTGTTTTCGGTATTCACGTAGACCGAGTGGTTTCCACCTTCTCTCAACAGTTCGCAATTGTGATCGCGGAGATGGCGAACAAGATCTCGGAGTTTCATTTTGTTGCCAAGTCAATGGGTTCTCGAGAAACTTTTTGTCCCGCTACCGATTTCTTAGCCAACTCGCGATTCGCTTCAAGCACCATTTGCGCGGCTTCTTTGAGATTCGCGCGCGTCTCCTCAAGCGTGGCCCCTTGTGAATTGGCCCCTGGAAGTTCTTCAATGAAACCGATAAACCCTTCAGGGCAGGCCATAAATACTGCGGTCATTTGCATGTTTATTCTCCTGAAGTTAATTGTAGCCATCCAGTACATCTCAGAGAACCCACGAATCCCGAGTAAATTGATTCTCAGAGGAGACGAACGCAGGGTAAAAATTCGTCGCGACAGCCGAAGTGCCGCAATTGGATTTTCGATAAGTGTTATACTCTGGATGATTTGATATCGGACGCGAGCCGCGACGCAATATTCGTTAGCGCAGCCGACCGACTTTCGATAAAGTAAACAAGGCTTAGATTGACTTAACCAATCTCTTAGCCCTCAGACCATCAATATTCAATCATGCTTATTCGCAATCTTGGATCTTCCGAACCTGAACCTTCGACGCTGATTAAGGTTGTCGGGGAGGGGTACCCCACGATTGCTGCTTTGGCGATGCTGTGTGCCAATGCGATCACCGATCCGCCGTCGGATGTCGAATTGAGTGAACTGAGCGATGAAGCCAAAACGTTATTAGTCACCGCTCAACAGCGCGGCACGTTTGAAATTCGCGCAACCAAGGTTTCTTTTGATTCGACAGAGCGATTTTTGGCGATCTGCGTAGAAACCGAACCCGAAGTGTTTTTGATGTTTCGTAGAAAGGCGCAGCCGCGTCAAACAGTCAAATTCTTCGAAGGCTTTGCTGAGCTTTGCCGCCACGGACTGATGATCCATCACCTCCAGAAAGACTTTTCTCTTTCGTCCAAAGGATATCAGTTGGCCGAGTCCTTGAAACCAAATGACTTTGAAACGTTAGCGTCGTTTGCGATAGAAGCCGAGGGATAAAATGCCGAAACAAATTTTGCTTTTATTGTTGGTCATCTCAGGCCTTCCATTTCCATCCCCCAATTTGTTCGCGCAAGCGCCCCAAAAAACGGAGACGATCGGCTCTCAAATAGGGCGGCTCAGATACCGATTAAACAATAGAGATATTGACGGTGTTGGCGAGTTGATCGAACCACTTTTTACGCGGGTGATAGGCAAAGCAGAACCGAGTTTGGATTTACCGAGAAAACATTTGATCGCCGTGGCCACGATGAAGTTTGAATTGGCTTCCGGCGATCACGGTCGCGCGGTCCTATCGTATTTAATAGCGTTGCATATGCAATCTGAACTGCCGAAACAACCTCATCATCTCTTGTTGGTTGAGCCAGTCGACGAGACTGAGTCGTTCCGAACGAAGTTCTTCCCGACTTTGTTTTTCACCGCTGAAGATCAGTCTCACTTCCGAAAACAGTTCGACAATGCCGTTGAGGCCGGAGCATGTCTAAAAACCGAACTCACCGAAGCCTATTACAACGCCGACGAGGATCAACTATCGGCTGAACAACAGAGAATATTGGACGACATTTCTTTGGTAAACAAGAGCCAGCAACCAACCGACCGAGAAATCCAAAGGCTGATAGATCATTCCGTTAATCAGATGCTAGCCCATAAAACCCTCGCTAATAAATCACTGTCGACGGCTATTGACGGACTGGTGAAACTGAAACGTGACGCAGAAGCTGGCAGTCTTAGACGATCGCTTAAAGCGCGGCAGCGTGCTTCAGCACGACTGCTCTTTTGGGAACAGCCGAGAGTTTTGGGGAGCATGCCTTAATGTTCTTAGCAGAAGGAATGAACTTGCTGGAAGCCATCTTTGGCGGCAGTTGGATCGGTGTGGGAGTGATCGTGCTGCTGTTGGTTCTGTCCATGGTCAGCCTTTACTTCATTGCAGACCATTTTTTGACAGTAAGTCAGCAGCGCCTGTTTCCCGAGAGTCAACTGGTCGAACTAGAGCAATTGATCGCCGCCAAAAGGATCGACGAAGCGATTGATTTCTGTTACCAGCGCGAACATGACTCGGTGGGTGGGCGCGTCATCGGTGCAGGTTTGCAGCGCTATCGCAACAGCCAATTTGGTTTCGCCGAATACAGAGCAGCTGTCGAAGAAGCCGGCGCTGATGAAACGGCCCGTTTGTTTCGCCGAACCGAAGTGTTAGCCACTATCGCCGCGGTTGCGCCGATGCTGGGGCTGACAGGAACCGTCGTCGGGATGATCGAAGCCTTTATGACCATCGCCAATCAGGATGGGGCGGCACAGGCACAGGATCTGGCCGGGGGCATCGGACAGGCACTGGTGACGACGTTGATAGGGTTGGCCATTGCGATGCCAACGATG
>CALDEW010000164.1 GCA_937942355.1 uncultured Pirellulaceae bacterium
TTGTCTTGCGTCCAATCGGCGGCGGCCATGCGGGTCAGCACTGTCTGCGGCCCCACCTCCAGCAGCAGCTCGCAACCAAATTCTTCGGCGGCGTTGATGCTGGGCGAGTATTGTACGGCGGCCCGGATATGGTCGGCCCAATATTGCCCGTTCAGTTTTGTATCGGCGGGCATAAGTTTGCCAGAGACGTTGCAAATCAGTGGGAGCTGTGGAGTTTGGAAGGAAACCGAGTCAGCGATTTTGGCAAACGGTTCCAAAACATCGTCCATCAAAGCGCTGTGAAAAGCATGCGACGTGGTTAAGCGTTTGGTGCGGGCCGATTGCGTTTCGAACGCGGTTTCCGCTGCTTCGATGGCGTCGGTCTTGCCGCTGACCACGACATGGGTGCCGTTGAGCGCCGCGATTGAAAGCGGAAGGTCTTTGATCGCATCGCGCACGGTTTCAGGTTTTGCGAACACGGCCAACATCGCACCGGCGCGCGGCAGGTCGCCGATCAATCGGCCGCGATGGCTGATCAACATCAGCCCGTCTTCCCAGCTGAGAATGCCAGCGGTACATGCCGCTGCGTACTGGCCGACACTGTGTCCCATGACAACGTCGGGATTCAGTCCCCAACTGCCCAACAGACGTACCAATCCCATTTGGATCGCAAAGATTGCCGGCTGAGTCCAGCGCGTATCGTTGAGCGCCTCTTCCCGTTCGAACATGACCTCCAACAAGGACTCGTCGCGCAGCGCCATCAATTGTGTATCGCAGGCATCCAACGCGGCGCGAAAAACGGGTTGGCATTGGTACAGCGCTTTCCCCATCCCGATCCATTGGGAGCCTTGGCCAGTAAATTGCCAACCGGTTTTTGGCTGGCGTCGGTGGTGGCCTTGGAAGGAAGTTTGATCCGCCGCGCCTCGGGCGACTTTTTTCAAACCCGCGATGGCATTGTTTCGGTCATCCACAACGACGGCGGCCCGATGTTCAAAGTGCTTTCGTCCGATCGCGGCGGTGTAAGCCAGATCGGTGACGCGCGTGTTGGGGTTGTCACGAAGAAAACGCTCGTACGATTCGGCCAGCGTTTGCACAGCTTCGGGCGAACGCCCAGAAATGGGGATCACACAACTTAGCGGCATGGCGCTAGCCGCTGGTTCTGCCTGCAGTTGTTCAATGTCCGAGTGCAGATCAGAGTTCGGCGTTGGGGCACCCGCTGCTAGCGCCTTGCGGCTAACACTCTCAGCGGAGCGCGGGGCTTCGACTACCACGTGGGCATTGGTACCGCTCATCCCGAACGCACTCACGCCCGCGATTCGTTTTTCGGCTTGGGGCCAATCGGTCGCGCCGGTCAGCACTTTGACGGGGATCTTGTCCCAAGCAATGTGAGGGTTGGGCGTTTCAAAGTTCATTTGACCGGGAATTTGCCCGTGCTGCATCGACAGCAACACCTTAATCAGTCCCGCCATACCCGCGGCGGCTTCCAAGTGGCCGATGTTGGTTTTCACGGACCCGATCAGCAACGGATTCTCACGGCTGCGACTTCCCGATAGCGCCGCTGCAGCTGCCTGCATCTCGATCGGATCGCCAAGTTCCGTCCCGGTGCCATGTGCCTCCAGATACGAAACTTCATCGGCTGAAACTTGGGCTCGTTCTAGCGCCGCGCGGATGACCTTCTCTTGAGCCTTTGGGTTGGGCGCCGTCAGACCGCTGCTAAAACCATTGTGTCCGACGGCGGTACCGCGAATGATGCCCAACACGCTGTCCCCGTCGGCGCGAGCTTCCTCCAAACGTTTGAGCGTCACCACGCCGCAACCCTCACCGCGCAGATAACCATCGGCCGCAGCGTCGAAGGCGCGCGAGTGGCCGCTGGGCGACAGGGCCTTTAGTTTGCAGGTGAGAATATTAGTCGTCGGCGAACAGATCGCGTTGACGCCGCCGACGAGTGCTTGATCGCAGTCACGGCGCTGGAGGCTTTGGCAGGCCAAGTGCAGCGCTACCAGCGAAGAGGAGCAGGCCGTGTCGATGGCGATCGAAGGGCCTTGAAGCCCCAAGTAGTACGCCAGCCGCCCGCAGAGAAAACTGCCGGCGGCTCCGGTGGCGATGTAGGGGTTGAGGTTGAGGAAGGAATCGCTGGCTTCGTTCTGATAATCGTTGTGCATCCAACCGACGAAGACGCCGGTGCTTTCGCCAATCTTTTCGGCCGTCCAACCCGCGCGTTCGATCGCTTCGTAACCGACCTCCATCAACAGCCTTTGTTGCGGGTCGATCCATGTTGCTTCGCGCGGCGAGATCCCGAAGAACTCGGGATCCATTTTGTCGATGTCTTCCAGAAAGACGCCTTTGGAGGCGTACATCTTGCCGGGCGTTTGGGGGTCGTCATCAAAAAAAGCGTCCAAGTCCCAGCGATCATCGGGAACCGTGCCAACTTCATCGGTCTGATCGATCAGCGATTGCCAGAATGCTTCGGGCGTGTTGGCGGTGCGCGGAAACCGGCAAGCCATCGAAACGATCGCGATTTCGCCGCCGTAAGAGACCTGCGCGTTCGCAGTTTTAAGTTCTTCCAGTTGGCGTTTGAGTTCGCGGATCTTCAGCA
>CALDEW010000165.1 GCA_937942355.1 uncultured Pirellulaceae bacterium
TAATCGGCTGATCTATTTCTCTGAATCAGATTCGTCATCGGATTCATTTTGTTCTTCGTTCTCTCCTTGTTCGTCTTCGTTCTTGTCCTTTTTTTCGCTTTCTTCGACATCTTGCTCACTCATTTTCTCGGTCGCATCGTCTTTTTTGCCACCGGCGTCTTCTTTGTCCTGATTAGAATCAGATTTCTCTTTCATTTTTTGCTTGGCTTCATCATCTTCAGCTTCGCGATCATCCTCATCATCAGAATCGCCTCCGGCGTCTTTGTTGTCTGAATCTTTGGTTTCCTCTTCCTCATCTTCTCCGTCTATTTTTTCATCGGACGTCTGCAGCTCGCGCCACGGTTTTCCGTTTTCATAACTGGCCAACTCCTTCTTCAGACTCTCCAGCTGCTCAGCGCTATTTTTGAGCTGTGCTGCCTTTAGTTCTTCATCTATTTCGTCGTTGGCTTCAATCTCTTCCATTTCTTCTTGGTTGCGTTTGACGGCCTTCTCACTCCAATGGATCGCTTGTTCAAAGTCGCCGACTTCCGCGTAGGCAGATGCTAATGTGCTGAGAATGTACGCTTCTTTGTAATCGGAAATCTCGGCCGCCTTTTCGGCCAGCTTAATGGCACGATCGCCGTTGCGTAATTCGTCAAATGTGGACGTTGCCAGCGCCCATGCCAGATTGTTTAATATTCCTGCCTCGTCTTCTTCCATTTTCAATTGCATGCGCGGCGAAATTTGTTGTTGCAAATCATAAATGACTTCTGTCACGTCGACGGCCGATTCATAGTCATCGATTGCCTTTTTATGCTCGCCGGAGTTCAGGTAAGCCCCCGCTCGTAAACGCAATAGTTGCAACCGTCGCATTGCCATTTGAAAACCGACAAGGTCCCGCTCGTTCTCCCAGACACCGTCTTCATAATCTTTGAGGGTCTCAGTCACGACTTTCGCGGCTGCCAAGGGACGCTCATTTCTTTGGTACAGGACCGCCAGCGTATATTGAAACGTAAACTTAGCTTCGTCTGGACTCTTCTCAAGAACCGTTTTGCAGTCGGCGATGGCCGCATCCAAATCCTCGTTCAGCTCATGAAGCCTGATACGGTTGGTGTAAATCGACCACTCATCGGGTTTGATCTCAGCGGCTTTGGTCAAATCTTCAATCGCTTCGTCGTAGTTTTCCTCCTCCTCATTTAGACCCGCTCGCAGCAAGTAAGCCCCCATGTTGTCCGGTTCTGCTTTGATGTGTTCGTCGATCGCAGCCAAAGCTTCTTTATTGTTTTTCATCACTTGGTGAACGATGGCTTGGGTCAGCAGCAGTTTCGGGTCTGCTTCGAGCTCCATTGCTTTTTTCAAATAACGCAGCGCCGCAGCTTGCATTTCGGGTGACTCAGGAAATTGATCGTTCGTGATCAGCCGATTGGCTTCCAGTTTGTAAGCATTCGCGTTTTTCGAATTTGCCAACGCGGCATCGAGGTCGGCCAGCGATTCGGTGACCTTGCCAGATCTTGCCAGTAATTTGCTGCGTAGAAATCTGGCCTGCTCGTTATTGGGATCCAGTTTGATCGCACGGTCGATGTCTTCAATAATGTTATCGTCGATGTTGTCTGGGTTTTTGATACCCGCGAGCGTCAAAGCGACCTTGGCCATGATCGCTTGCGCCAGCAATTCATCGTCGTCCTCAATAAGTTTGATGGCCTTCTGGGCGGCGTCCATTCCTTCCTCGTTGTCGCCGCGCGGAAGGCTGTTGAGTCGCGCCATCAAGACGTAAGCCGACGCCATGTCGGGATCGAGCTCGACTGTTTTTTCCAGCCGTCGCAATGCTTCGCGCCGCATACGTTGCCAGCGCGGATCAGTTTGGCCGGTCATGGAGAAAATTCGATTGGCCAGTTGGTCGGCGTGTTCGTAGTAGGCTGTCTTAGCCAGCATCTTCGCTTGCTCTGCCGCTTCGCCTTCTAAGCCTTTTTTGATGGCTTGCTCGCACAGTCGAGCCACTTCATCGAGGTCGCGCGTTGACGTTGAATTGATTTTCTTATCAAAGGCTCTGTCTAACTCTTTCATGCCGGGAACTTCTGCGTCCTGGCCGATCGCAGAACCACACATCAGCGCCGCTGATAACAAAGTCAACGTTGTGGTTGCAATAAGATTGCGGGCAAAACTACTGAGACTCAAATCCATCTGCATAAGTCCGTCTTTAACAATTTGAAACATCTGTAAAATGAACGTAGCTCAAATCGGAGGCATGGATGTCATGCCGCGATCGGGCGCCGTTCGCCTTCGAAGGATTTTCATTCTATTGCATTTACGCGAAAGGGTCATCGCCTGATCGCGCTGTCGGGAAACATCGGCTTACCCTGCGTCAATTGGACGCTCGGATCGTTTGTTCAATCAGCCCACCAATCGGCCTCGAATTGACGATTCGCAAATGAAAGTTGGACATCGCTGCCTGTGTTCGATGGGTGCTTGATTGAGCACAATTTGTTGGAAAAGTGTGCCTCGACAGTTGGTTCTAGGGCGCAGAGTTGAGATTTTGGGAACCCTTTGGGAAATTTCGTTTTTCTTTGGCACTGGGGTATTAGTGAAGAGCGATTTTGGCTTTAATACCATCTTATGTCCCCGTAAGACGATTTAAAGGTAGGCTAATTAGCCTGTAGCAAAGTGTTTCACAAAATATTGCTGCCGCGAC
>CALDEW010000166.1 GCA_937942355.1 uncultured Pirellulaceae bacterium
AGGATGGGTGGCCTAGGGCCGCAAGCGCCAAAGAAGACTGTTGAAGGTCGGCCGGCCACGATCTTTAATATCATGTCGTCGGCTGAGGCGTTGATGAAGAAGCATCCAAACGATACCGATGAAAACGTGGTTCCCGCCATACATGAACTGCTCCAACAGATCGTTGCGATCGAATCCACGGATGACCCGGCGCTAAAGCGTGAACTGGATGATTTCAAAGTGTTGAAAGTTTTCGAAAGAGCGAAGCAGCTACTAGGCGATAGCGAAGGTGACAGAGAAGCCTCTAAGACGAAAACGAAGCAAGCTGGTTAATCACGAAGTGATGGCATGTATAAGCCCCGGACGCAAGTCCGGGGACGATTAATCATTCGCTACGTTAGTCCTGAAAGGACGACAGGAATCTAAATACCAAAGGCATGCCGTGCTTTCAGCACTTACTGCGAATTTCCCGGGCCAATCCATGGACTTGCGTCCATGGCTATTACCTACCGTGCCTTCAGCACTAGTAAACCGCAACTTCAAAAACTTCGCACTGAGGGGCTAAATCAACAGACCACTAAACGCGGGTTGCCGAGCCTTTGTCAGAATCATCGGGATGAGGTTACGCAACGAACCGGAAAGCTTGCGCCTTTCCGCTAACATTTTATGTGGTTTACTATCTGCGAAATGTCATCTTCAATAAGCCCGTTTTGCTTTTCTGGCTGGCCCTGTTATAAATCGTGCGTGATCTTTTCACGGCTGAAACACATCGCCCGTTCGGTTTTATGATTTTTCCGCGTACTGTCCGTCGATTTCTGGTTGGATATCTCATCCTGCACTTGCTTGCGGTGGGGATCTTCGTGTTCGTGCTCAGCCGCATCGCGCGCGATCAGATGATTATTGCCGCCAAATCGAAAATGGACGCAATGTCACTTCTGCTGTCCGAGTACGTTGACGAGCTTGAAGACGGAATCGATGCCCAGACACTGCCGGATCATATCAAACGCATCGGAGAGAAATCCGAGATGCGGGTCACGCTGATCAAGCCCGACGGCGTCGTGGTTGCCGACTCGATCACCGGCCAACGCGATATTGGTTCTCACGCTACGCGCACTGAAGTCTTGATGGCCAAAGCGGAAGGCGTTGGTTTTTCTGAACGCTACAGCGCAACGCTGGAAAAACCGATGATCTACTTCGCCCGCTCTATGGGAGCAGGCGATGGAATTGTTTCTGGCTACGTCCGTGTGGCGGCACCGGCGGTGACGATCAATTCGTCCATCGCCTCCATTCAAAGGTACGTTTGGATTTCGGCAATTTCGCTGGGAGGGCTGACGGCGCTGTTGATGTCGATCTTTTCCGCAAAATATATGAAGCCGCTTGAACTGTTCGCGGCCGCGGCCCGACGCATTGGCGTTGGTGATTTTCAAGCCTCCATCAACTTGACTCGCCAAGCCGATGAGTGGGGCGAGCTGGGCGACGCGTTTGAGGTGATGAAGGACGAACTGATCGTGCGCGAAGAGCGACTGGTCGAGAACAACCAACATCTCGATTCGGTCCTCTCAAGCATGAAAGAAGGCGTCATCGCGATCCAGCCCGATGGTCAAGTCATGTTTGCCAATGGTGCTGCTTGTAAAATGCTGGAGCTAATGCGGCCCGAGATTGTCAGTAAAAAGCTGTTGGAGATCGTTCGTATTCCAGAGCTACTTGCGTCGGTCGAACATACTCAATCGAGCCGTAAGTTCTCCAAAACTGAGTTCAAAACGCTTGGCAAACCTCAGAAAACGCTCAGGGCGCGGATCTCCGCGTTGGCCGACGAAAAGCGCCCTGGTGTCGTGGTAGTTTTGAATGATGTTACCGAACTTCGGCAACTGGAAACGATGCGGCGTGACTTCGTTGCCAATGTTTCGCATGAACTTAAAACACCCTTGGCGTCAATCAAAGCGTATTCCGAAACGCTCAGGATGGGAGCGATCAACGACCAAGAAAAGAATCTGGAGTTTGTCAAAGAAATCGAATTCCATGCGGAACTGCTGAACAAGCAAATTCAAGAACTGCTGCTGTTGGCCAGAGTCGAATCCGGTGAAAACGTATTCTCAATTTCCGATGTCGATCTCAATCAGGTTTGTCACTTTATCGTAGAGCATTTCTCAAAGCTGGCTCAAGATCGTGGACTCAGCCTCAGCCTAGATTTGATGGACCCTGCCCCGATCGCGCGAGCCGATGCTTCGGCGGTGAGAACGATGGTAGAGAATCTGTTCGTCAATGCGATCCATTACACGCTCGACGGCGGCACCGTTACGCTCTCCACCAGCGCGATGTCCACCGCAGATCAAAACGAAGCGGTCATTGCTGTCTCTGATACGGGGATCGGAATTGCGCAGGACCAACAAGCGCGCGTGTTTGAAAGATTCTATCGTGTTGATAGGTCACGATCGCGCGACATGGGAGGAACGGGGCTTGGGTTGGCAATCGTGAAACATCTGGCTCAATCATTTGGCGGCTCGGTACATTTGGAAAGCCAACTTGGTAAAGGCAGCCAGTTCGAAATTCGATTGCCCGCCGCCAACGGGTATGATCACCAAGATGTTGTCGTCCCCGTTGCGGACTAGCGACATGACTAGAATCGTCGAAATACATCCAGAACTAAAACCCAACGGTGTGTTATTGGCAGATCAGATTTTTTGTTCTTTTGCTTTCGTCGCGTTGCTAATGAGCCATGGAGTCGATGTTGCTTTCCGCATCCATCACCAACTGATTGTCGACTTCACGCCCAACCGGCCGCACACAACCAAGATGTGCCCGTTAATCGAATCAGTTTCATGTTTCATCGACGCACTGCGATGGCTTCGAACGGCCAAGGAAGGCGATCAGTTAGCCAGATTGGTTGTGTTACCTGACCGCCTCTTTCGGTACGAACCAAGAGTCAAAAAGAGACGGCCCAAAAAATACAGGCTGATGCAAAAACCAAGAGTAGAGTTGAAGCAAGGTCTAGTCAGCTGAAGACTTACGAAGATGTTAATGCCATTCAGGTCAGCGACGGTCTAATGGCGAACTGAGCTGGCTCACACGCCTGGCCATTCTTGTCGAGTTTCGGAGTCAACTTAAGCCACCGTCTGGCCACCGTTCCATCATCCCAAGCCTCAACCACATCAGGTCGGCTTCTGAGAATCTGGTGAGTGTGGTTGCTCATGACAGAAAAAGTCACGCAAACGACGGCGAAAACCGACGCCAGATGTTCCAGCCCGTCCCGAGCCCACTGTCTTCTGTGTTCAAAACTTCGGCCTGAAACAACATCGTTTCCACAAAGATAGGCATGCCGAACACATCGGTTCCAAACGTGAACCATCTGAATTTGACGTGGGGCGATCGATTCCCCACGCGCAAGTCGAGCCATAAAAGATTCTTTTCTTGCGAGCAAACTTCTTGTGAAAAGCTCGTCAAGTAAAGGCATCAATCTTTGCTGCCTGGCTAGCGGATTGAACTTTGAAAAGTCTAAACTACAAACCAAATAGTAATCAAATGACCACTAACTGATGCTGCGACATTAGATTTGCTTATTTGAGTGCTTGCCTGTTCCCGGATGTTTTCCCCGAATGTTTCCAGCCGCCGTTACTTCTTTGTACTTCGGTACATACTTCATCGACCGGACGAAACGTCGATCGCAGTTAAGCGCGACGTTCACCATTGGAAAGAAACCCGTACATGAGTTCATCGACGGAGTCGGCTGAGAACAGGTCATCATGTCCTAGTATGTGCCCCAGCTCGTGTGTCAGAGTCGTGTATAGGTCCATGCCTTCGAATGCTTCGTCCGTTGAGGCGTCATCATCCACATACCAGCCGTGACCGGCCGCGTCATCGTCGATGAAGATCGTATTGCCCGACTGCAGGCCC
>CALDEW010000167.1 GCA_937942355.1 uncultured Pirellulaceae bacterium
TGCGGCGTTGCCAATCGTCTTCTTGGCTTGTTTTATTGAGATTTGATGCGGATCTAAGTTTGACCCGTTTGCAGCCCACATTCCCGAGGCATCAGTGCTTCGTCGTGGCTTTGTATTTTGTGGTTGAATTGCGTTACAATCCGCGTAGCCGAAAACAATATGCATGGCCGCTTTGGTCGCTTGGAGTTTACCATGTTTTGCGCCGTCAGACTTTTAGCTCTCTTCGTTCTAGCTGTTTACACTTTGGCAGTTCACGTTCCGACCGCATCCGTACTGGGCCAAACCTTGCCCACCGAAGATCTCGTGCTGTGGCTTGATGCGTCTGATGAGAGCACGTTCGATGTTTCCGATGATGGGCTGATTAAGTCATGGCGAGACAAATCCCCCGAACATCACGATGCTTTGGCTGAAAAAATTGGGCCGCTGTTAGTCAAAGGCGAAGGTAGCCAGTCGACGCGCGTCCGGTTCACGCACAACGACCGACCGACGCCCTTGCGCTTGCCTGCATTGGCGGAGAAACTTGGGCCGATCACGATTTTTGTTATTGCCCAGCGGAACAAAGAACAATCCGGCCGAGGAAAGTGGCAGCGCTTGTTCAGTATTCGCGAATTGGAACAGCATGACAACAAGGGAAACGGGCTCGCGATGACGCTAAAGCTCAACGGTGGCGAAGGGGCCTTCTCCAAAGCGATTTATGCCTACACTAAACCTAACGTTGCACCCAACGCCGCCACACTCGGCACAACCGCGCTCGGGCAGCCCGGTGGCGGGCTGTTAGCTGACGTTTCCGAGGTCATCGTCTACGCGCGTTCGATTGACGACCATACCGAGTTCGAGCAGATCCAAGACTATCTGGCAAAAAAGTGGGACGTCAATGTCGCGCGCGACGTCGGCGGATGGATTCGTCCATCGGCGCTTCCCAAAACTCTTGAGCACAAAACGGCTGACCTGCCATTGTTTGATCAAGCGAATCAGGGAGGCTGGCGAAAGGTTCCAGAGATGAGCGATGAGTTTGCCGGGAAAACGTTGGACGATGAAAAATGGTGGGATCATTATCCTGCTTGGCACGGCCGAGTGCCGGCGCGGTTTTTGCCAGAGAACATCAAGGTCGCTGACGGAAATTTGAGTCTCACGTTGCGCAAAGACACAACGCTTCCGCGCGAACATTTGCATAATGATGTCGAAGGAGATTATTTTGACTACTCTGCCGCTGCGGTCGTTTCGAAAACTGCGATCACCTACGGTTGCTTCGAAGTCAGGGTAAAGCCTGCTCACGCGACGTGCACCAGTTCATTTTGGTTCAACGGAGGAGCCGTCAATCAAGACGAAGTTCAACGCAAGGGTGAAATTGATGTGTTTGAACTTGCCGCCGGGCATGAAGGATCTGAGCGTAAGTTTGGAATGAACATGCACGTGTTCAAGGAACCGGAATCCGAAGGCCATTGGTCGAACTGGGGCAATTGGGAGGCTCCGTTTAACTGGTCAGAAGATTTCCATACGGTTAATTTGGTTTGGTCGCCAGGTTGGATTCGCTATTACGTTGACGGGCATTGCGTGCGGACGACTCGCAACGTTGCGTGGCATGTGCCGCTGCAAATGATATTTGATATGGAAATCATGGCATGGCTGCCTCATCCGGAGGACTGGGAGCTTCCGGCAACTTATGAAATTGACTACGTGCGATCTTGGACGCGCGACGATTGGGTGGCTGATCCAGCTTGGACGCCGATATTGGACCCCAAGAAAGAAACCGGCGTGACCAAAGCCGTTCGGGATTTGACCGAACAACGTATGAAAACGAAACCTGCCGCCCACCTATCCAATGCTGCGCCGGATGTACGGAAAGTAATCAAAGAATCTTTTGCTCAAACGCACGAGGGTTGGAGCTCCGATGAAGTTGTGCTGCGTGACGATTTGAACAAGGCCTTTGTGACGCGCTGTTTGGAGGCGTTGCCAGACTCAAATCCAGCAGAGCTCAACTGGCGTTTGTTGAACATGCGGAAAGCTGGTTTGCTCAAAGTGCCGACGACGCGCTCTAACAGGAAATCTGTCACGCGCTGGAAACCGATCGCGGAGATTGTCGCGCGCGTCATGATTGACAAACACAAAGTTTCGATCGATAAGATTATGACAACGCCCAAGCTAAAAAAGGAATTTGACTCGGCGGTGTTGGAGATTGATGCCGATGCGGATCTTTATGGGGCTCGCAAAGCCGCGTTTGGTCTGCGTAAGCAGCGGCGATTGAAGCCGGAGTTGATCGCGCGCATCGCCGACTGGGGACGCGAGATTTCGACGTTGCCGCTGAAGTCTGTTCGCGCCAACGGCGACCTTGTGCCCGAATTACCCGGGATCTACATCTTCCGTGATGAGACTGGCTATTTATACATCGGCCAATCGGAGAATCTGCGATCTAGGTTGAAGGAACACCTAGACCAGTCCAGTAATTTCTCGCTGGCAAAGTATTTGGCCGATCAGCAGCACGACAATGTGACGATCGAGCTTCACGCCTTCGCGGGCGATTCCCGGGCCAAAGAAACGATGATTCGCCGCGCCTATGAGTCGGAGTTGATTGATAGTCGAAAACCGAAATTTAATATTCAACCTTAGGTTGGCACCCTTGCTGCGGCTATACGTTGGCCAGAGAGCTTGTAGGGCCGGTTCCTACCGGTCACGCCCACC
>CALDEW010000168.1 GCA_937942355.1 uncultured Pirellulaceae bacterium
CGAATCGTTTCCGCGACAGCGTTCTATCAGGCGGTTTTGCCCCGGTTTTCATAGGTTTCATGGTACATCCCATTTTCGCTTTGGCCACAGTTTTGTGACCCGTTCGAATGGATTACGACCAGAGTACCAGTTCGTTACATGGAAAAGTTCAAATTCTCCTGCTGTTCGATACGCGTGCCGGTAAAAGACGGCAAGAACCCACAACCACGGGAAGGTCGAGGCTCCGCCCGAGACCTACGCCACGATTGCTACGAATCAAGAAAGAAGGACGCGCAGCAAAACCCTCTCAAGGTTACCTGGCCGTCGCGCCACACGTAAAAGCACCGTGCACACAATCGCCTCGCGCGTTGCTACCGACGGTCATCACCGCCACTAAGCGGCGTCTTTGATCCAGCTTTCCAACACACGCTTCGTGGTGTCGGGATTTTGCTCGACCAACTCGTTCAGCTTTTGCTCAGCTTCGCGGCGAGCAGCCTCTTCGGCTTCGGCAACTCGCAGGTCGTTCTCATCGGCTTGGCGGTTTCTAGATTCCAAAGTCGAGTTAATCGACAGGATGTCGGCGTTAAGAGATTCGGTTTCTTCTGCCAAACGCTCGCGCTGACGACCGGTTCGATTCATTGTCGAAATCAACAAAAGACCAATCGCCAAAACGGCCGCCGAAGGCCAGTACTTGGCCAGCAACTGCTTGGCCTTGTCTTGCCATGCCAATGTTGAAACCGGCGCCGAACGAACCAGTCGAACCGACACCGGAGATGGACCGTGAGCTGATACTGAATCCGCCGGCAGCAGTGGGCTGACGCGCTGAACGATCTCCGATTGCAGTTGCTCAAACGCGGTGTGCAATCCGGATGTGCGTTTGGTTGGGTCTTTCAGTTTTTCACGAAAACGAGCCTCGACCAATGCCTGGGGAACGGCGACGTCGACAATGACCTTGGTGGAATAGGTTGGGCTGGTGTAGACGACGGGCGCTACTTCAACAGGTTGAGCGGGTAGATCCTTTTGCGAACCGTCATAGATCGACGCAAACCCATTGGTGCCCGCGACAAGATTCGCCGACGAACGGGTGGCTTCGACGGTGTTGGGGATGCTTGCCTGTACCGCTTTGACGATTTCTCGTGGGTTCTCCACGACGTCGACTTTCACGGCAACTTCGACGCCCGACAAATCGGTCAGGCTGCGGCGGATTCGGTTCTCAAAGTAATTTTGTTGCTCCAGCGCCGGCAACCCGTTCACATGAGTTGCTTGATTGGCGCTGGCTTGACGGCTACCGTCGTGAGCATACCCCGAGTGGATGTCGATGACTTGAATTTGATCGACGGTGATACCCGCGATCGCCCCTTTGATGATTCGAGTGACGGTGTCGACTTGGGCGGAATCAAGGATCACGCCCTCAGTTGGCTCGATCGAAATCACAGCCGTTTGTGCAGCTGCGTCAAACGCGGAATGCGAATCCGCAACGTCCATTTCAAACCAGGCTTGTTCAACAAAAGGCAATCGCGTCACCATTTTGCGGATCTGTTCTTTCTTCCGTTGACGCGACAGTGATTTTTGCTGACTGCGCGACATGAACATGCTGACCGACTCTGTTTCGGGAGCGTCAATCTGCAGGTGTTGGGGAATCGCGTTTTGATCGGTGATTGCTTTGAGGTATTCTGAGCGCTGCTGTTGGGGGACCAAGATTCGGTTGTCTTGGATATCGAATCCGTTCAGGTTGGCGTTGCCAAAAGCCAGTTGGATTCTTTCGACGTCGCGTCGGTTAAGCTCCCCGTTGAACAGTTCGGCCATCGGCGAATTGACTTGGAGGTGATTGATTTGAATCACGGCTAAGGCAATCAACACGACCACTGCCAGCAAAACAGCGCGGTAGCGACGGGTTTGGAGCAGTTCTTTGGCTTGGTTTGAAATGTTCATAAGAATACTCTCGGGTTGATGCCGTATTTAAACTTAAGCGGCGCGTCTTGATTCGTTCTGATATTTCGAGTTCGAAAATTTTGGAATGATCAGCACATGAGCCGATCCGCCCAAAGGGCAAGGGTAAGTCTGCATACTGCCGCTGTAGTCTTCGGCGAGTGATCTGACTTCGTGCAGGACGTTATGTGCTAGGAATTCGATGAACACGGGAGGATGTTCCGGGATTTCATCAGTCGCGTTTTGGGGGGCGTTAAATCGAGATGGCAAGCGCCCTGAATCGGCGACCTCGAGTTCCCATTGCGAATCGGTTTCGACCAGCGTTACCGACAGCACTCCGCCGGCGGGCATCGCGTTGATCCCGTTGGTCAACAGATTGGCTGCGGCTTGTACGATTAAGACCGAATCGGCTTCGATGTCGACGCCATCAAGATCCGTTTCGATAGTGATGTTCCGCTTCAAGCAGGCCCCGCGGATGTGGTCGACGGCCGTGGCGACAGCCTCAGCAACGGAGACCTTTTCGCATTCGTATTCAAAATCGTCTTGTTCTAGTTCATCGCCCATCTAAAAACTGGCTCCATCGCGCACATTTCACATTGGCAAACCCCGTCACCGGGAGGGAATCGGCTTGTACAGGAATTTTCCAAAAGGTGTCAAGTGAGACTGCTGTTTTGTCGCTTGCGGCCCGACTGCAAGCGTTTGTTTATCGCCGATGCGTATAAAAACGCGTAGTTTGGGTGGTTTTGAATTGGTGGAGAACATACCAAGGGGAAGACTAACCGGTTCCTTTCGCTGTTGTCGTTTCATGGGAAATTTGCGGTGGCCGTGTGAGCCATGTGATAATATGTAACCAGCAACCGCT
>CALDEW010000169.1 GCA_937942355.1 uncultured Pirellulaceae bacterium
GTCGCGGATTGATTTTGTAAGTCGCAATAAAGTCCAGCTCGTTACCAAAATCTGTTGAGGTTGGATCCTGTGCTGGCGTACCTCCAATACCTGGCACCACATCACTGGCTTCGGCAGCCTGGAAGTTGTAGTACCACAGCAATAGGCTTAACTTGTCCGTCGGAGCCATTGTCAAACGTACATTCGGCGAAAGGACGTTGGCACGCTGAACTGCATCGATGAAACCGAGGTACTTGTGAGCCAGTGGGAACAATTGGTTACCGCGCTCGAATGTGTCCGTGGTCGCAGCGTCGTTGCCAGTGGCAACGTCATAGTAGAACCAAAGTTGTGGCTTCCAACCAACGTTCTTGAGCTTGCGTCCCAAACCAAAGGTACCAAAGTAGGCTTCGTGGTCTTGGCCAAGCGCGTTTTGTGAACCGGTCTGAACGGCAGCTTCAACTTCGTACAACCAATCTCCCCGGTTACCGAATAAGCGAGTACCGAAAGTGTCTAAGCTGAATGTGCCAGCAGGTCCGGTATCGTTATTGAAACCAAGGTAGTACATATCAAGCGTGCTGTTTTCCCAGCCTTTGTACGTGGCGTAAGCACCGTAGAAATCAAGGTCTTCATTCGCATTGTCGAATTCGTTGCGCACAACAGGGACGAACTGAGTGTAGAACGCGTCCAGAGACCAGTCGCCAAATTTGGACATCGTCCGAACACCGTCAAACGTGCGGCGCGTGTTGGCCCAATCCAGTGGTGACACAAATCGCTGAGCTCCGAAAAGCAACTCTTGACGACCAACGCGAACCGTAGTGTTGTCAAAGAGTTTTGCGTCGACAAACAAGTTCAAAAAGTCACCATAGTTGCGATCAATTCCGCGCGGAATGTATTGATCGTCTCGGCCAATCGTGTCAGCGTAAATACCTTCGGCATAGAAACGCAGACGATCAGTCGCTTTCCAATCGGCGTAAGCACGAACACGAAGCAAACCGAATTGGTTGTCGGTGTCCTGGAAGCGCGTAAAACCAGCCGTTTGTCCCATCCCCTGCTCGCTGTGGTAACGCGTACGAACTTGACCACCGATGTCCAGATTCCCGCGGGCTCCAAGGTTCTTAAGGCCATCACCAAGATAAGTCGGGCCTGTGTAGCCATCGGTTAGATAGCTAAAGTCGTTCTTGTAAAACAGAACGTTGTGGGCACCGACAGCAGGATTTTTCTTTTTTGCCGGTGCTGCGGCAGGTGCCGGAGCAGGCATCGCAGATTGGTAAACCGTCTCTGGTGCCGGGCTGTAATATTCATACGCCGGAGCGCTCGGAGCGCCACCCGAGACAACGGGATCAGAATACGTCGATGGAACTTGAGCAGATTCGAATCCGCCGATGCTGCCTTCGACAACCGATGTTCCGATGTCGGAGAAGTTTGTTGTGCCCGATTGCGCTTGTACTGTTGAAGACGCGACAGCACACACAAGTGCCGCCAACGACACAGTGAAAAGTTGAGTTCGCATTTTGTCCCTCCGTGAGATGCGATGTAGTTTATTCTCAGCTCGGTTGAGCTAATGTTTCCTCTTTGTCTTCCCAGGACTAAGAGAGCATCAACCGGTTGCGGCTGCTTCGTTAGAACTTGAGTCGATTGCCGATGTTGAATTCGGCGTTTGTGGTCAACTGATATCTCTTCGTCGAACTCCTTCAACGGCGGGTATTCTAGGAAAATATGCCGTACAATTAGCACTATCTTGCCTAACCCTTCCGATGAGTTAGCCAATGTCGAAGACAGATCCCTTAAGCTTAGATCGCACATGGCATTAAAAAGATGCGATTAAGAATGGATGTGCTGTGCTCGGTAGAAGGCAATCAGCTTCTCTTTCTTCATATAGAATTCATATTATCGCAGCGTGAAAAGGTGACACAAACGTAACAACTTCAAGCAATGCCGCTGAGATTCTTAAAATCTCCTGCCCTTAACGGGGCAAGAAGCATGCTGACAAAACGTACACGACTGCTTTTGGAATGGGCAGATATTCCAAGAACAATCACAGACCGAGCAGTTAACAAAACATTCATAAAATTGGCTAAGGCGGCGATTGTGGCGCAAAAGTGCCACGAAGGTTTCTCGAAAGGGGATTGGGCAAACAGACTGGAAGATCATTGGCCCGAAAGCTGTCACTCAAGTCTACGATTGAGAAGTTGGCATTCATCCTGCGTTCATCTTTGAGTCTCTACGAAAGACAAAAACTTCTCAGGTCTCGGCCAAACTTTGATCAAGGATATTGATAAAACCGAAACGGGCGGAACTTCGCTGATAGAACGCCTTCTGGAATCGCAGCAGCAATTGACGGCTGTGGAGAGGTTTGCACAAAGACATCAGGCGGTGACAACGCCTCAATTGGAATCACGTTATCGCGATCTAATCCCGCTCAACGAACCCGCTCAAGGCGAACAATACGCGTTTGAAATTGATCTCGACGCGTGCAGTGGATGCAAGGCATGTGTCGCCGCGTGCCACAATCTCAATGGGCTTGATGAAGGCGAACTGTGGCGGAATGTTGGCTTGTTGGTCGGCGGCGAGGAATTGAATCCCGTTGTTCAGCATGTGACGTCCGCCTGCCATCATTGCTTGGAACCCGGCTGTATGAACGGCTGCCCGGTAAACGCCTATGAAAAAGATGCGGTCACCGGCATCGTCGAACATCTCGATGACCAATGCATCGGTTGCAAATATTGCATGTTTACCTGTCCCTACGACGTGCCCAGCTACAGTCCGTCGCGCGGGATTGTTCGCAAATGCAATATGTGCGTCGACCGTTTGCGGGTCGGGGAAGCACCTGCCTGCGTGCAATCGTGCCCCAGTCAAGCGATCAAGATTACGAAAGTTAACCAAGAGAATGTCCGGTCTCAGATTGCGTCGGCAAGCGGATGTGTTGTCGTGCCGGGGGCTCCCGATTCGCGCATCACAATGCCAACATCGACTTATAAATCCAAACGAAATATAGAAGGGCTACTGCCGACTGACTTTTTTGTCGCCAAACTTCAGCATGCCCATTGGCCGTTGGTGCTGATGCTCACGTTGACACAAATGGCGGCTGGAATCTTCGCCGTGGCAACCGTTTTGCATCTGCTTGGCGTAACGTCGCCGGTCACGACCGGCGCTGATGGAGATTTAGCGTCCGTTTGGGACGCGGGACTTTTTCTAAAGTTGATGGGGATGGGTGCGCTGTCCCTGGGATTGGCTGTCGCCGGTTTACATCTCGGCCGACCGTTGAAAGCCTATCGTGCGATGGCGGGGCTGAGAACGAGCTGGCTGTCGCGCGAAATTTTGGCGTTTAATCTGTTCGCATCAGCGGCAGGGACTTGGGTGAGCTTGAGTCTGTTTCCATTTGTGATGGCCTACGTTGGCGACCTCACTTTACCGGTGATGATTTCGACTTCTGTGTTTGGATTGCTTGCCGTTTTCTGCAGCGCCACCCTTTACGTTGTCACCGGTCGAGCCCTCTGGACGGCCGGTCGCACGAACGGATTGTTCTTTTGTACTGCGGCCGTGCTGGGGTTGGCCAGTGGGCTAATGGTGCTGAGTCTCTTTGGCGATCCAGCGGTTGCGGTGAGATGGACGTTGGTAGTTCTGGTGATTCTTGCGACGGCAGCCAAGGTGAGCTTCGAACGATTGCTATTGAAGGACTTGAACGTTGACGATCCCACACCGCGTCGATTGGCGGCGGAATTGATGTTGGCTTCTCAGAAATACCAAACGCTCGCCCGAAATATTCTGGCGGTGGTCGGAGGATTCGTGCTTCCGATGCTCATTGGCATTTTCGGCGGTCGGCCACCGCTGATCGTTCTGCCGATCTTGATGGTTGGCTGCTTATTGGTCGGAGAGATTATCGAACGTTACCAATTCTTCGCGGTTTCTGTTGCGCGTCGTATGCCGGGGGCACCGAATTGAATAAAGTGACCGAAAATGCAGCATCGCAAGCCGAGCGTTTCACCATCCCCAGCCCTTTGGAACGGGTTTTCGATGGCCCTCTAACGCAAGAGATGTTGTTGACGCCGGCTCGTTTCGGTTTGGGCTTAGTTCCCGACCGTCTCACGCCTGATGCGACAACAAACATGGTCTGCGGTTTTTGCAGCACGGGCTGTTGCCTCAGTGTGCACATGAAAGACGGCCAAGCGATCAATCTTTCGCCGGCGCCGGACTACCCGGTGAACTTGGGTATGGCTTGCCCTAAGGGTTGGGAAGCACTCGCGCCGCTGAACTCGAAGGATCGCGGCACGACGCCGCTACTTCGGTCAGGCGGCGGAAAACTCAAGCCCGTCGATTGGCAGAACGCGATGGAGACGTTTGCCGGTCGTTTCAAATCCATCCAAGCCGAACATGGAAAGGAATCGGTTGCTTTCTTGGGCACCGGGCAGATGCCCACCGAAGAACTTGCTTTCTTGGGCGCTTTGGCAAAGTTCGGCATGGGAATCAAACACGGCGACGGCAACACGCGCCAGTGTATGGCGACAGCGGTTTCGGCCTACAAGCAAGCGTTCGGATTCGACGCTCCGCCCTATACCTACGATGACTTCGAACAGTCTGACGTTTTGGTTTTCGTAGGCGCAAACCCCTGCATCGCGCACCCGATCATGTGGCAACGCGTTCTCCAAAACAAGAACAATCCTGACATCGTAGTGATCGATCCAAGGGCTACCGAAACGGCCGTCTGTGCCAGTCACCACTTGGCAATCAAGCCAAAATCAGACATGGCTTTGTTGTACGGAATCGCCAATCTGATTATTCAACAGGACGCTATCGACCGTGGCTTTATTGATCAGAGCGTGAATGATTTCGAAGCCTTCGCTGAATTCGTTTCCTCATTCACGGTCGAAAAAGTTTCGGCGGAGACTGGCATCTCGGCCGACCGAATTGTCGAGATCGCAACTTTGATTGCGGCAGGCAAACGAGTTTCGTTTTGGTGGACGATGGGCGTTAACCAAAGCTACCAAGGCACACGGACGGCGCAAGCGATCATCAATTTGGCGTTGATCACCGGCAATATCGGACGTCCGGGCACCGGTGCCAACTCCATCACCGGTCAGTGCAATGCGATGGGATCGCGTTTGTTCAGCAACACCACCAGCCTGTTGGGCGGCCATGATTTCGGCAATCCCGAACATCGCGCGAAAGTTGCCTCGATTCTCGACATCGACGCCGATTTGATTCCTACCGACGCCGGCAAAAGTTACGACCAGATTATCGAAGGTATCCTTGAAGGAAGCATCAAAGGGCTGTGGATCATCGCGACCAATCCAGCCCATTCGTGGATCAACCAAACCAAGTGCCGTGGGATTCTAGAAAAGCTGGACTTTTTGGTTGTTCAGGACATGTACCATTCAACCGAAACCGCAGAATTGGCTGATTTGTATTTGCCGGCTGCGGCGTGGGGCGAAAAGGAAGGCACCTTCATCAACAGCGAACGGCGTTTTGGTTTGCTAAAAAAAGTTGCCCGAGCGCCGGGACAATCGCTCAGCGATTTTTCGATCTTTCAACTGGTGGCCCACTATTGGGGATGTGGCGAATTGTTCTCTCAGTGGAAAGACGCTGAATCAGTTCTGCAAATACTTGCACAGATCACGCGCGGCCAGCCCTGCGACATCACCGGCATCAAAAGCTACCAACAGCTCGACGACGCTGGCGGGATTCAGTGGCCCTTAGGTGAAGGGCATTCACTAAAAAGTAATCAACGTCGGCTATTTGAGGACGGCAAGTTTTACCACGACGATGGCAAGGCGAAATTATTGTTCGATCAACCGTTGCCGATGCCGGAACCGGCGGATGATACGTATCCGCTGATTTTACTTACCGGACGCGGGTCTGCCGCCCAGTGGCATACGCAAACGCGCACCGGAAAGTCGCCCGTGTTGGCGCGGCTTTATCCGGCGGAAGTTTTCGTGGAGATCAATCCTGCCGACGCACAACGCGCGGGTATTTTGCCGCAGCGTTTGGTGGCCATCGAATCACGACGTGGCAAAATTAAGGCGACGGCTATTGTCACGCCCACCGTCGCGCGCGGGACCGTGTTTATGCCAATGCACTATGAAGAAGTGAATCAGTTGACGCTGGACCACTTTGATCCCCATTCAAAACAACCTTCTTACAAAGACTGCGCCGTGAAGATATTTCCAGCCTAAGGGCCGATCAATCGTGTCGTCCAATCGCGGCAAAAGAACAACAAGAGAACCAAACTTATGAGCGAAACCGAGAAAAAATCGAACGATGAAGAAACGGGCGGCTTCAACGAACAGCAGCAAAGCTACCTCCAAGGATTCGCCTTAGGATCGGATGTCGCTCGCGCGGTTCGCGGTTTGCCGATCATCTCAGACAGTGCCAAGACAGGTTCAATGGTGCAAGTCGGTCCCGCAGGTGCGACGGCGTTTCACGGCCCAGATCAAATCCACTTCGATGCGTTCGCCAAAGTCGAGGCTGACGGTAAAAAGTTGTGCAATGAAGAGAAAGCAAAACGCGAAAAGAACTCGTTGGACATGTGGAACGAAATCGACGCGCGCTCCAAAGACGACATGTTTCCAAAAGGCACCGACGTTTTTTTGACCAAAGCTCATGGGTTATTCTACGTTGCGCCGGCCCAAGACGCTTACATGTGCCGAATGCGTGTGCCCGGTGGCCACTTGAACTCCTTTCAGGTGCGCGGCATATCGCAATTAGCTAAAGATTCCGCCGGTGGATACGCTGACGTCACGACACGGGCCAACTTTCAACTGCGCGAGATTCCGGCGGCCAAAGGAATGGATGTGCTGATGGGGCTGAGGAATCTTGGCATCGTCAATCAAGGTGCCGGCGCCGACAACGTGCGAAACGTCACCACCGGAGCGACCAGTGGTTTCGATCCTGAAGAGATCTACGAAACGCTGCCGTTGGGGCAACATCTACATTGGTACCTATTGAACCATCGCGTGATGTATGGGCTGCCCCGTAAGTTTAATATTTCCTTTGATGGTGGCGGCACGATTTCACCGCTCAGCGACACCAATGATGTGGGCTTCTTTGCGGTTGATGTTCCCGAGGAAATTGCAACGGCGGAGATTGCCGCCGGCGTTTGGTTTCAGCTGCGGCTTGGCGGGATCACTGGCCACAAAGACTTCGCTCGATCGACCTCCGTTTTAGTCAAACCTGATCAGTGCAGCGCAGTGTCAGGCGCAATTTTGCGAGTCTTTGCCAAGCACGGTGACCGCACCGACCGTAAGAAGGCCAGGTTGAAATATCTTTTGGATGACTGGGGATTTGACAAATTTATTCAACATGTCGAAGAAGATCTGGGTACTCCGTTTGTGCGAATCCCCGATGAGCAATTGACCTTCAAAGACGCAGAGAATCGTTTTGCTCATGTCGGCTTTCACCCTCAGAAGCAATCAGGGAAGCAATATGTGGGGCTGGTTCTGCCAGTAGGTCGAATCACTTGCGATCAACTTGATGAAATTGCCAACATCGCAGACGAATTTGGCAAAGGATACATCCGGTTGACGGTTTGGCAAAACCTTCTGATCCCCGAAATTGACGATGCCGATGTGGACGCTGTAAAGCAACGTATCGAGGCGATGGGATTGGAGTGGAACGCCACCAGCCACCGCGCAGGGCTGGTCGCGTGCACAGGCAAAGCCGGTTGTAAGTTTGGATTAGCCGACACCAAGAAGCACGCCATGCTGCTGGCCGGCCATTTAGAAGAGTGCATCGAAATGGATCAACCATTGAACATCCATGTCACCGGTTGTCACAATTCTTGTGCTCAGCACTACATCGGAGACATCGGTCTACAAGGCGCCAGCGTCCCTGTCGGGGACGAAGAAATGGTCGAAGGCTATCACATTGTCGTCGGTGGCGGCTATGGAGTGCGGGGCCGCGTCGGCCGTCAGTTGTTCTCGTCGGTCCCATTTGAAAACGTGCCGGGAATCGTCGAAAACATCCTCGATGCGTACCTTTGCAAACGCCAAGACAGCCAAGAGTCGTTTGTCGACTTCGCCGCCAGAACCAGTGACGAAGACCTCGTTGCGTGGTCGGGGTGGGAAGCAGCAACCTAAGACCGAAGCAAACGTGCGCTCCAAAAACGAAACAAGACACTCCCAAACAAGACACCAAAAACGCTAAGACAAGAAAAATTTCCCAACCAACGGAAATGAATGAGGTAAAACGATGAATAAAGTTTTAGATTCGGCCAAGATGCTTTCTGCTGTTTCGATTGTTCCCGAATCGGCTCCCTTCAGCGCGGAACAACGCGCGTGGCTCAATGGGTTCTTCGCGGGTATGACCGGCTTGGAAGAAATTCGGGACGCCGGAGAATCGTCGGCCGCCGGTGCTGGCGTTGCCGAAGTCGAAGAAGAGGAAGATTTTCCGTGGCACGACGAAAGTCTCGTGTTGGAAGATCGAATGAAGCTGGCCGAAGACCGGCCTTACAATCGAAAACTGATGGCGGCGATGGCTCAACTGGACTGCGGTTCCTGCGGTTATCTTTGCGAATCTTACAGTTACGCCATTGCGTCAGGGGCCGAAACCAATCTCACACTTTGCTCACCCGGCGGTAAAGAAACTGCTCGCGCCGTAAAGAAACTTGTGAAGCTTAACGCGGCCCAGAGTGATGCAGGCAACGCGGGTGGTCTTGACGCCAATGTTGCTACCGCCGATGAAGCGTCCTCGGGATGGAGTCGGAAAAATCCGTTTCCTGCCACCTTGATCAGCAGCACGAAACTGACCGGCGAAACTTCGGCCAAAGACGTCCGGCACGTTGAGATAGATTTGGCTGGCAGCGATTTGCAATATGACGTTGGAGATGCACTGGGCGTCTATCCCACCAATTGCCCCGACCTGATGCAAGCAATCGTTGACGCCTGTGGCGAATCTGCCGAGGACGCCACTTCGTTCTTGCTGACCAAGGATCTCACCGCCGCCACCGACGAGTTAGCTCAGTGGTACATCGACCATTTGATCGACACCAACGAGAAGAAAAAGGCGGAAGCAATTCTGGCCGATGACGATGCAATTGATGACATGGATGTGCTGGATTTCATCACGTCTTTCAAGACAATCGCGATTCCTTTCACCGATCTGTTGCAGTGCATCGACGAACTCAATCCACGGCTTTACTCGATCGCCAGTTCGTTAAAAAAACATCCTGGCCAAGTCCATCTTACTGTCGGCAAAGTGAGCTACGAAAAAAATGGCCGCTTCCGCAAAGGCGTGGCGTCGACGATGTTGGCCGAACGGATCCCTGTCGGAGACGCACTTAACGTTTTTGTTCAACCGTCGCATGGATTTACGGTGCCAGCGAATAAGGACCTGCCGATCATCATGGTTGGTCCGGGCACGGGCATTGCGCCCTTTGTTTCCTTTCTCCAGGAACGCGAAGCCACCCAAGCGGCAGGCGACAATTGGCTATTTTTCGGAGATCAAAAATCTGAATCCGATTTCTTGTATCGCGACATGATCCAGGACTACCTCCAACGCGGCGTGCTCAAAAAGCTCGATACGGCCTTCAGCCGGGATCAAGAATTTAAGATCTATGTGCAGGATCGGATGCGCGAACAGGGCGCCGAAATTTACAAATGGCTTGAGGCTGGCGGGCACTTCTACGTTTGTGGCGATGCCAGCCGCATGGCCAAAGACGTCGACGACGCGCTTCATGAAATCGTGGCTCAGCATGGCAACATGTCCGCCGATCAGGCCACTGAATACGTCAAACAATTGGCCAGCGATGCGCGTTACCAACGCGATGTTTATTAAACCCAAGTGTGCTTTGTTTTGCGCAGGAACAAATTGTACGTGCCTGTTTTTTAAACAGCCGATTAACGAAAACGAAAAGCTTCATCTAACCTACATGTTTTGTTTCGCCTTAGCTGCTTTTAATGGCCGAGTCACCTCCAACAGAAAAAATGCAAGCATTATTAATGCATTGGTATGGGGGCTGCGTATTAACGCTTTTCGATTGTTAATTTGTTTCAGTTTAAAGTCTTCCGAGGAGCCTTCCATTTTGTCTGCGAAATCAACTTTGAAAAAACCGTTTTTGTTCCTGCTCGTCTTGTGCGTTGTCTTAACGGGAGCCAACTTGGCCTCGGGAGTTGAGCCCGTTGCCTCTCCCGATGATATGCCGGAACTCGAACTTGAGAAGGACTCATTAAAGTTCGGATTCATCAAACTAACCGACTGCGCTCCGCTGGTCATTGCCAAGGAGAAGGGCTTCTTCGACGAAGAAGGTTTACAGGTTGAAGTCACCCCACAACCAAACTGGAAACAGCTCTTAGATAACGTCATCAACGGTGAACTTGACGGCGCCCACATGCTCTCCGGACAGCCGATCGCCGCGACGATCGGATTTGGAACCAAAGCTCACATCATCACCGCTTTCACGATGGATCTCAACGGAAACGGCATCACCGTTTCCAACGACGTTTGGGGCAAAATGGTAGAAAACGATCCTTCATTGGATTCGCCCACGCCCAAGCATCCGATCACCGCTGATTCATTGCAGAATGTTGTTCAGGAGAAGATGGACGCAGGCGAAAAACTGCAAATGGGCATGGTTTTTCCCGTGTCAACTCACAACTATGAGATCCGCTACTGGTTGGCTTCAGCTGGGATTCACCCCGGCATGTACACCAGCGAAGACATCAAAGGAATCACCGACGCTCAGGTGGAACTCTCCGTGACTCCGCCACCGCAAATGCCTTCGACGCTCGAAGCCGGCATCATCTCAGGTTACTGCGTCGGCGAGCCTTGGAATCAGCAGGCGGTTGTGAAGAACATCGGTGTTCCCGTCACGACCAACTATGACATTTGGAAGAACAATCCAGAGAAAGTGTTTGGCGTTACCAAAGCGTGGGCGGACGAAAATCCTGACACCCACGTTGCCGTCATTAAAGCATTGATTCGCGCCGGAAAATGGCTCGACGAGACCGATGCATCTGGAAAATTGGTTAACCGCGAAGAAGCGTGCCGCATACTTTCCCAGCCCAACTACGTCGGTGCCGACTTTGAAGTGATTCGTAACTCGATGACTGGCTTCTTCGTGTTCCAGAAAACGGATAAACGCGAAATGCCGGACTTCAATGTTTTCTTCAAATACCAGTGTACCTACCCATGGTACAGCGACGGCGTTTGGTTCCTGACTCAGATGCGTCGCTGGGGACAAATTCCAGAAGCCAAACCTGCTGATTGGTACGCCACAACAGCAGAAGAAGTCTACAAACCTGCGATCTATCTGGATGCTGCCAAGCGTTTGTTGGCCGAAGGCAAGATCGAACAGGGCGATGTTCCATGGGATACCGATGGTTACCGCCCACCGACATCGGACTTTATTGACGGTCTGATGTTCGACGGCAAAAAACCGATCGAGTATCTCAACAGTCATGCGATCGGCAACAAGGATTAAGCACTACCAATGCTTTGGCGAGGGCTTGAGAATGAGCCCTCTCTCTTCGTTTTTAGTTTCAAAAGTATGAGTGTTATGTCAAAAGATGATTCCAAGATGGATTCGGTGAAGTATGGATTGTTGAAGCTAATTGATGTATCGGGTTTTAAAGTTTTCGACCCTGTCGTGCGTCTGTGTTTCAGAGAAGAACCGGGCAAGCAAGTCGGCGAGATTGTTCGGTATATGGTTATTCCTATCATTTTCGTCGCGTTTTGCATTGGAGCGTGGGCGGTGATCGCGCCCCGTCATAAGACCAAAGCAGGTCGAGTTCCTGATCCAAGTCAAGTTTTGTCGGCGCTGAGCGTTAATCACACGTTGCATGTGCGTGAGAATGAAAAAGAAGCGGATTTCAATGCCTTAGACTCTCGACGGGAGGATCGCATCGCTTCTGTTGAGGTGACGCTGAAAGAAAAAGAAACGGAAGAAGTTGAGCTGAAGAAGAAGCTGGCCGAGGTTGAAGTTGCCTGTCAAGCAGAAATTGACCAGCGGCTTGCACCGCTGAATGCTCGCCTGGAAAAACTGAGAACATCTCATAAAGAAGCTGCCGACGCGCGAAAATCTGAAATTGTCACTTTATCTGAAAAGGTGGTTGCCGAAACAGCAGCCGAGGACGAACTGACAGCGCTGATGGCAAGTGATGTGAAGCTTAAAGATGAGGCGAAGGAAAAAGAAAAACGTGTCAAAGAATTGATCGAAGACGTTAAGAGTAATCCGCCTAAGAACCTCAAACGTACTCAGTTGGCATACAACGGATTGGCGATTGAGATCGCTCATTTAAAAAAACGATTAGACTATTTGGGTAAGAGCAACCGCGGAGAAAAAGTTGCCGTTGCCAAAGCGGATCTTGCAAAGAAAGAAGAGAAGCTGAAGGCCGCGGATGAACCTGCAGGGCTACTCGCGGCGGCTAAATCGGTCGTTCGTTCAGAAGAAAAAGTTGATCGCATTGCAAGCCAATCCTATCCGCGCGGGACGACGATCTGGTTCCAAGTTTGGCGGAGCCTGTTCACGGTATTTATCGGGTTCATCATGGCCGCGCTGGTGGCGATCCCCTTTGGCATCATGTGTGGATTAAACCGAGTGGTGATGGCATGTTTGACGCCGATCATTTCGATTTTCAAACCTGTTTCGCCGGTGGTATGGCTGCTGATTTTTCAAATCGTTGTGGGAGCATTTTTTCCCAACCCGGAGACGCATCCATTCTTTGTAATGATGAGCAACATCCCTTGGGTTAGTAGCCTCAAAGTGAACCCGGCGATGGTTTATTCGGCCTGCACCGTTGCGATGTGTGCGGTGTGGCCGGCTTTGGTGAACACGGCCTTGGGTGTGTCTTCGATCGACCAGGATCATCTCAACGTCGCAAAGGTTCTGAAGCTCGGCCTTTGGCAACGACTGGTCAAAATTGTGATCCCTTCTTCGCTTCCGCTTGTGTTTGCAGGGCTGAGGATTTCGCTTGGTGTTGGCTGGATGGTGCTGATCGCCGCCGAAGCGCTTTCGGGTTCGGAGGGACTTGGGAAGTACGTTTGGGATCAGTATCAAAACGGCGGTTCGATGTCATTCGCTAATATTATCTTCGCCTGTTTCGTTGTCGGAATCATTGGATTCTTTTTGGATCGCATGATGATCATCCTGCAGCGTTCTGTTTCCTTTGACGATGGAGCCGCGGTCGTCTAATCAAACCGACGACTTGAAATATATTTAGATACAGTTTTGAGGCAGCAGCGATGAGCGAATTTGCAATGGAGATTGATAACGTTGATGTGGGCTTTGGTCCACCAAGTCAACGTGTCGAAGTGTTGGATAAAATTAACCTGAAGGTGAAACCTAACGAGTTCGTCGCCATCATTGGATTCTCCGGCAGCGGTAAATCAACGCTGATGAACTTGCTGGCGGGAATCCAACCTGCGTCCACCGGCGGCGTCTTTATGGACGGCCAACTGGTCACAGAACCGGGACCCGAACGAGGAATCCTTTTTCAAAACTACTCGCTGCTGCCGTGGTTGTCGGTTTATGGGAACATCGAACTGGCGGTGAAAACCGTCTTCCCAGAGATGACGGCGCCAGAGCGGAAAGAGTACATTCAGGGCTACATTGACATGGTTTCACTGACCGGTTCGGAATGGAAAAAGCCGTCCGAATTATCCGGTGGTATGCGTCAGCGGCTTTCGTTGGCACGAACGCTTTCAATGAAGCCCGGTGTGCTGCTGTTGGACGAACCGCTGAGCGCGTTGGACGCACTGACGCGCGCAAACTTGCAGGACGAAATCATTCGTATCTGGGAAGAGGATCGGCGCACCGTGATCATGATCACCAACGACGTCGACGAAGCCGTGCTGATGGCCGATCGAATTGTGGCGTTGACGCCGGGCCCCAAAGCGACGCTCGGGAAGTCATTCGATGTGGAGTTGGAGCGTCCGCGCGATCGAACGACATTGAACTTTAATCGAGAATTTATTGAGCTCCGCAACACCGTGACCAAGTACATGGTCGGCATCAACGAAGAAGCTAAAGCGCTGCGCACCGGAGCGAACCTTCCGCTGCCGGATCTGATGCCGATTGATTTCCTTTCTGTTGGCAATCAACCCCGGAAGGTAGTGCTTGAAGACGAAGAACCATCGAGCGAATCAACCGTCACCCAAGACAAGCCTGAATTGGTAGGCGTAGGAGTTGGAAATGAGTAGGAGACACGACCGACGCTACGTCGAAATCGCAAATCTCACCAAGGCCTATCCGAATCCGTTCGGAAAGGACATCGAAGTTGTCAAAGACTTCAACATGATCATGCGCAAGGGCGAGATCGTATCGGTCATCGGCCACTCCGGTTGTGGAAAGTCAACGGTGTTGACGATGGTGGCCGGATTGAACCCCATTTCATCAGGATCGCTGGCGGTTGAGGGACGCGAGGTTTCCGGACCCGGCCCCGATCGCGCCGTTGTTTTTCAATCGCCGTGTTTGCTGCCTTGGATGTCAACGTTCGAAAACGTGATGTTGGGCGTTAAACAGTGTTACCCGCATGGAACGAAAAAAGAGCGCAGAGAGATCTGTGAATACTATTTGAATCTGGTCGGGTTGGCCGATTCGATGAACCGTTACCCGCGCGAGATGTCCGGCGGGATGCAGCAGCGTGTCGGTATCGCCCGCGCGATCGCACTCAAACCCCAAGTCCTTTTGCTGGACGAACCTTTTGGTCGTTTGGATTCGCTGACTCGGATGGACCTTCAGGATGTGATCTTGGACATCCTCGATCGCGAAAAAATCACAACCATGGTAATTACCCACGACGTGGACGAAGCGATTTATATGTCCGACCGAATCTGCATGATGACCAATGGTCCCGAAGCCACCGTCGGTCAGATTTTAGACGTGCCCTTCAAACGCCCGCGTCAACGACAAGACGTTTTGGACGATCCGCACTACTACGATTTCCGGTTCGCGCTGATCGCATTTCTTGAGAAACAGGAACACGCCAAAGACTCCCACGTCGCAGCCGTCAAAGAGCGGCTCAACGCGCCGGAGAAAGCGGAATCGGAAGTTGTTTCCGTATAACTACTATTTCATATCGTAGGGCCGGTTCCTACCGGCCGCGCCCCACCTTTACACAAAAAGGCCGGTGGGAACCGGCCCTACGAACTAGATTCGTTGAAAGTTGTCACCATGAATGCGTTTACTCAGGATCCGCCGCACATTATGACCGCCACCACTGCAAGTTGTTTAATCCGCTACGTTGAAGTTTGGACACCCTCGCCGGATAATCCCGGACAGGTCATCCTAGAGTCGGCCAATCTTATCAACCCGGAGAATCTGACGCCCATTTCTCCTTCGGTAACCCGGTTTAACGATGGCGAGGGCGCGATCGGTAGCGCCATGCGGCAGCGCGGTACGGTGATCTTTCAAGATATGCCGTGTGCTGATTTGGAAAGGGTCCGCAACGAAACGGGGGCTGACATCACCGCATTCATGGCGTTCCCCGTTTACTTCGAGGACAAATTGATCAATGTGGTTGCCTTTGGACTGATTGACGGCCATGGCGCGGTCGAAATTTGGACGCGCGATGACCGTGACGAACTTTCGATCAGTGGTTCTTTCTATGGCGGATTAGAAGCGTTCGAATACATCAGTCAGCACGTGAAGTTTCCCAAGGGGGCGGGACTTCCAGGGGTATGCTGGAAGCAGGGCATCCCCAAAATGGTCAACGATCCCAACGGAAACCCCAACTTCATTCGCTCCTTTGATCGTGATCCTGCAAAATTAACGTCAGTCATTGGGCTGCCGATCAGCCGCTCCTATGGCTACCCAGCTTCGATTCTGCTGCTGATGTCGTCCGAGGCCAATCCATTGGCGAAGTATTCAGCGATCGTCAAAGTGGAAGCGGACCAACCCACAGAAGAAGTTCCGCTACCCAAGATGCAAGCCACGGCCATTGAGTGCGGGTCCAACGGAAGCGAATCCATTTCTTGGCAACAAGCGGCCGTGGACAGTGTTGCCAATTGTGGTCGCTGCAGCATTGTGACTGGCGACCCAATCGGTGATGGCTACCATTCAGCAATCGTCGTCCCCTTCAGCAAAAAGGGCCGCACCGATCGGGTGATGATCCTGGCGTTTTGAGCGTAGTAGCCTTTCGCTCCGCGAAAGTGCGCGTAGTGCGAAGGCCGTATCAGGCCCCACGGCGCAGCTACGGCACGGCCATCAGGTAAAGGCCTGTCTCCTGAATCAAACTCTCCCGCATCGGCCAAGCCGGAGCAGCGCCGATCAGTCTTCAGAAGTCGCCAAAGTAAAAGTCTGATCAACGACGAATCGGGTGTATGTTCTGGCGGTCTATTCCGATCGGCTCGATCCGGCCTACACCACTAATCCGATGGACTAAGTCGCGGCGTTAATCAATGCTCGCCAATTAGTGCGTAGGCCGTATCACGCCCCACGGCGCAGCTACGGCACGGCCATCAGGTAAAGTTCCGTCTCTTGAATCAAACTCCGCCGCATCGGCCAAGCCGGAGCAGCGCCGATCGGTCTTCAGAAGTCGCCGAAGTAAAAGTCTGTTCAACGACAAATCGGGTGTATGTTTTGGCGGTCTATTCCGATCGGCTCGATCCGGCCTACACCACTAATTCGATGGACTAAGTCGCGGCGTTAATCAAGATCGCCAATTAGTGCGAAGGCCGTATCAGGCCCCACGGCGCAGCTACGGCACGGCCATCAGGTAAAGGTCCGTCTCCTGAATCAAACTCCCCCGCATCGGCCAAGCCGGAGCAGCGCCGATCTGTCTTCGGAAGTCGCCGAAGTAAAAGTCTGTTCAACGACAAATCGGGTGTATGTTTTGGCAGTCTATTCCGATCGGCTCGATCCGGCCTACACCACTAATTCGAAGAACTAGGTCGCAGCGTTGACCAAAGACCGCCACCAATCTAATTCCTCTTTACCAGCCTTGGTGATGTAGTAGATTGTGCGACCCGACCCGTCCTTTTCTTTTGCCGTTCGAAGAAGGTCAAGTTTTGCAACTCGGTTCAAGTAAGTGCAAATTGATCGTTTGCCAACCTCCAACCCGAGCGCTTCATACTCGTCGCAAACTTCATCGAGATAAGCGCCTTCACTGCCGAAACAATCAAGGATGGAAAGTACTACAATTACTGTTGATGAGAGATTTTTGAAACGTGCTGTCATTCTGGTACCTGAAATGGCGCCCCCGATAAGGTGGTCGCAGTGAATAAAAATTGGCGGCCAATACGTCCGCCGAGATCAATCGTTCGAGCCGCACTATGCGACAGAAATACGGTATATCATTTCCGGGAACCCGAGAAAACCACCGAAGCAATACCGGGGATTTTGTCCGCTACGCGGTATTGGATCAAGACTGGGTAGCCATCAATTTTAACAACGCGCATGTCGTCAAATGCAATGGCATACATTTCGGGAAATAATTCGATGAGATTGAAAGTACTTCTAATCGAGTCTCGGACGCGACGTTGCTTTGAAACCTAATTTTTTGGTTCATTGCGAAGCCGATCAACTTCGGTCCATAACTGATCGCTGGTTAAAAGAGATTCTGGATTTGCGTCGATATCTTTTGAACGGCTCCTTGTTTCAGCG
>CALDEW010000170.1 GCA_937942355.1 uncultured Pirellulaceae bacterium
GGCTCAAAGCGTTTGGCGTGCTTGATTCGCCGAACAGAGATTGCAGGTTTGGCATCGCAGAAAGGTCTTGGCGACGCAGGCCCGGAACGGTTAGGAAGATAAGATTTTTCATGGTTGTGTTTGGGGCTGGTGCGAGGAGTAGATCAGGCAGCGGTACTAATCAGGCGGCGGTACTAAGTAGCATACATCCATCGGGATAAAACCAACACCGGCACAAGCAGCGCCAATACCGCCAACGCGTAAATCATCTGGTCAGGCCGAGCCAAAAAACAGACGGCGGCGTCGAACACGATCAAGCTTCTCAACGACGCGATGACTGCGAATTTTACCGACCGGCCGCTTGGTTGGATTACGCAAAGAACCAACCGCCGGACAATCGTGACGGAAATCATGGCGATCATGAATGGAAAAATACGCTCGACCATTTCGTCGACCGAAAGATTGCCTTGGTACCACTGCGGCGCTGTCGCTAATGCGACTAAACCGGAAACGATCAAGACAGAGGAAGCGCTGATCAAAAATCGTGATTGTTTGGCCGCGGCCTCATTGCGAGCCAGCAGCGTGACGCCGGTGATAAACAATCCTATCGCAAACGCGAACGCCCAGAGGATGATCGGAAAACCGGCCAAGCAGTATCCAACTTGGACCGTCGTAGCCGTCGCGCCGCCGAGCATGATGTTGAGGCTGCGGCAGGCGCCCATCAAAAACGGAGCCAACACTGTCCGTTTTAAAGGTCCGTCGTAAAGATAGATCGCAAACGCCAACAGCCCCGAAACGGTGGCACATTTGAGTACGTCCGCCAGCGTTCCTGCGACGGCGCCTGCACAGATTGCGGCGATCACGCCCAACACCAGCATCGCCAGTCCGGCCTTCCGGGCGGTCGCCAGTGCGATTTGCCCGCTTGGAATCGGTCGTTGCGGGCGCTGATCGGTGTCTTGATCGACGTCGAAAACATCGTTGAGCACCATGCCGGCACTATAGAAAGCCGCTGAACTGATCAGCAAAAGCAGTAACTGAGGCCACTGAGCCCATGACTGGTTCACCAGCAAAAACGCCGCCAGCACGTTGGCGATTGCTGTCGGTAGGTTGGGCAATCTGATTAACTTGAGCCAAGCAAGCATGGAAGATTCGTAGATTAGGGTTCATCTGGCGGAGCAGCGGCGGAGGAAACCTGCCCAAACAACGACAATAACATGTCGTAGGGCCGGTTCCTACCGGCCGATGCCAACCTTTACCGATGCATCGGTATAAAAATAAGCCCGGCGATCAGCGAACTGAACAACCGGGCTTTCCCCCCTGGGATTTCTCCACACTTATTTATTTAGAGGGTATCGGACCAAAGGCGGAAAAGGCTTAGTGAATCTGTGCCGATTACGTTGAATTTTCTCCTCCGGTAAAAAAATCTGCTTTTTCGGGATCTAACGACAACAAAAGCTGTATTGAGCAGGCAAGGAGTTCCGATTTGAAAGAAGCCGGGTGTCGTCCGACGCTTGCGCGTTTTATGCGCGACCCGAAGAACGACTTGACCGGTTCCTGCAGACAAAAATTCTCATCGAAATCAACCTTTCGACAGCGCGGCTTATGAGTACAGACCAAACCACAACTGGATCACAGGTCAACCGGACTTCTGGATGGTTCACCGTCTTGCCATCGCTGGTCACGCCGATCTGCGTAGGACTTTCGCTGTACTTCGGTTTGCAGTATCTGATCAACGAAAATCATATCACCAACGAAACGGTGTTGCGCTACATCAATGGCCACCCAGTGTCGCGTCTTACTGTCGGCATGTTTCTAATTGGTCTGGCGTCGCTGGCGATGATCGGGATGAACGTGTTTGCTCAGTTCAGTTCCGAAAGACAAATCTATCTGGACGACCTACCGGAACCAGAAACCGAAAAAACTCCTGGGATGGGCAATATAAAACCTGCGGTTGAGCCAGGTGATTACGGAAGATCGGACGCCGAATTGGCCGTTGAGCACGGTGAATCTTTGGTGGCGCTCCCTAAATCCATTCAGCGCCACTATCTCTGGAACCGATTGGTCAACAGTCTTCATTACATCTACCGTACCGGCTCTGTTGGCGGCGTCGAAGACGAAATGAAGTATCTGGCCGAAATGGACATCGAGCGTCAACAGCAACGATATTCACTTTCGCGCATTTTGATCTGGGCCACACCCATGCTGGGATTCTTGGGTACGGTCCTTGGGATTTCGCAGGCACTGGGAGGCATTGCCGTCGGGCCTGAAAATGACTTTCAGCAAATGATGGGCGGACTGCAAGGCAGTTTGTATGTTGCCTTTGACACGACCGCATTGGCGTTGTCGCTTTCGATGGTGTTGATGTTCTGTCAGTTTTTAGTCGACCGTTTCGAAGTTCAACTACTCGAATTGGTCGACCAAAAAACACGCCGCGAAGTCGCTCGGCAATTCGACCTTTCGGCCAGCGGTGGCGGCAACGGATTGGGGGCTACTGGATTACAGGTCTTGGAAGCAACACGTGACGTCGTTAGAAACCAAACCGAAATATGGCGAAACAGCATCCAAGCGGCCGAAAAGGCATGGTCATCATCACTGACTCAGACCTCCGATGTCGTTCGAGAGAATCTCAGTGCTGCGTTAGACGAAAACGTCTCAAATCTGGCTCATTATCTGGGCGAATCCATCGAAAAGGCAGATCTCTCGATCGCTCATCGGTGGGAGCAGTGGCAGACCTTGCTCTCCAACAACGCGCGGTTGATGAAAGAGCACCAAGAAAGCCTATTGGCCCAGACGGAAAAGATTCAAACTGTGGTGCAGTCCGTTGATGATTCGGCGGCCTTCAATATCGCGATGGCACAGCAGAACGAAGCGATCCAGGCCACGACCAAAATGCATGATGTGCTGGCCCGCATTGCCAACGAAGTTTCGGCTCAGAGCAAACAGTTTCAGCAGCAAAGCGATCAGCAGGCTAAAGCGCTGAAGACATCTAACGATGCGATCCTCCAAAACCAACAAGCATTTAAGAAGAGTCTTTCAAACTTCAAGACGGAGCTACCTTTAGCAATGCCGGTAGCCGCCCCAATCTCTGCAACAAAGAAGAAATCTACCGCGGGCGCGAAACCTGTGCGTCGGCGCGACCCCAAGAAGCCCGTAATGTTCTTGCGGTCTGAAGCCGTGACCGAAATTAGAACCCAGACGCAAAATGCTGCGATGGGAACGTCTCCCGTTCCCGTTGCTAAAGAATTGGCGGCTGAGAAATCCGTCGTCCAACTTTCTCAAGCCTCTGACCGGACCGAGGAAGCTAAAAAGAAGAAACAGACCATCTCCGTCGGCGAACTGAAGCAACGTTTGGGCATCAAGCCAGACACAGAACTGGATTCACAAGAGGATTCGGCGCCACTATTGATGCCGGAGAGCAACCGATTGCGAGGGCGCGTACGTTCGGCAGCCAAGGATGACGCTGAGCGATTGTCGCTGGTTAAAGCGGACGATGACCAGCCCCAAGTTCAACGTAAAAAAGCCGCATGAGTCGATCTGCGCGACAAAGACGAAACCAGCAATATGCCGTTTCGCTGTTCCCGTTTCTGGCCGTGCTGGTTTGCACGCTGGGAGTGCTTATTGTCATGTTGGTGATGGCGGTTCGCGCCGCTGATGTGGAAAGCCAGCAACGTCATGAAGAAGTCGCTCAACAACAACAGTTGCAAACACAACAGCTGAAGGCGGCCGAAGAACGACGTGAGCTGACGGAGTTCGAATCGGAGTCCATTCTTTCGGTACGTGGCGATTTGACCGAACGTTTGCAAGTCGCAAAAAGCGATCGCAGCTATCTGGAACAGCAGATCAAAGACACTAACCGTCAGGCCGAAGATTTGCTCAAGGCGATTGCCAATTTGGATGCCGTGATGAATGCAAATGCAACCCAAGCCTCTCAGGATCAATCACGAGCCGCGGCAGATGAGAGTATCCAGCGGTTGAAATCAGAAATCGAGGCGGCAGAGCAATCACTTAAACAGTTACGTGAAGACCAGTCATTTCAAACGCAACCCGAGTATGCGATCGTTCCTTTCATGGGATCCGGCGGCACGCACCGACAGCCCATTTTCGTCGAATGCGTGCATGATGGGCTCGTGCTTCAGCCCTACGACATAAAACTGAAACGCGCCGATTTCATGCAGCCACTGACGATCGGAAATATGCTGGATTCGGCGTTACTAACAGTGCGTGAGTACTGGGAGAAGCACGGTTTGGCTGGCGATGATTCGAAGCCTTACCCTTTGCTGGTCGTTCGTCCTGACGGGGCTGAATCGTACGGACTTGCCAGACGCGCCATGAAAAGCTGGGACGACGAATTTGGCTATGAGTTGGTCGATCGTGATACAAAACTGCGATTCGGTCAACCGGATTTGCAACTCAAATCGGAAATCGAAGCCGCGATTGAAACCGCCAAACGTCGGCAACAAAGATTCGCGCGTCAGCGTCAGATGAACCATGGCGACCAATGGAAGAACTCTCTGCAATTGGCGCGTGGCCTTAGGCCTTCCAATTCGGGCGGTTTTGAGTTTGCGGCGACCGGACAGCCGGCACATGAGTTGTTTGCTGAAGCTGAAGCAGAAAGCGATGACCTTAGAGGCGAGCAATCAAACACGCGGGGACGTTTCTCCCAGGCGTCATTTGATATACCTCAAACCGATTCTGAATTCCGCAATCAATATCACGAGCAAGATGCTACGGCGACCGCATCTGTTTTGTCCGATAACAACTCCAGCGATGCTGCGACCGATGTTTCTGTCGGTAAAGCCAATGACGCCAATCAGCACGGCGATCTTTCGGGAAATGGTCTGAGCAATAGCCTCGCTAACTCTCGTGGTTCCAATTGGGCGCTGCCCGCCCAAACGACCGGGGCGCGTGCTTACGTTCGTCCGATACGTTTGATCTGTGAAGCCGACAAAATCCAAATTATTTCACAGAATAAAATTACCGCGACCCTGCAACTCCATCCGCAAACGGTTGCCTCGATTGATCCGTTGGTCTCCGAAATCTGGAAGACCATCGAAGCTTGGGGATTGGCCGGAAGGCAGGCCTATTGGAAACCTGAGTTGCGATTTTCTGTCGCGCCCGGCGCTCAACGCCGGTTTCAAGAGTTACGAGCGTTACTTGACGATAGCGGTTTATTAGTGGAGCTGGCTAATGAAAGGTAACATCACAACCGGCCAAGACGCGTTCTTGGATATCGTAGCGAATCTTGTTGGCATTCTCATCATTCTGGTTGTCTTAGTGGGTGCTCACGCACGGTCGGCCGCCACGAATCCGCCCGAGCCCCAAATCGACTTGACCGAACAAGTAACCAGCGCTGATCTTGCTGCTGATCAAGCCGCGTCGCGGATGGACGTGTTGGTCAAAGACAACGAAGAGATCGAAGTACTGATCGACCAAGAGAACGCAGTAGCGCGGCAGCTGACTGAGGTTCGCCATCAGCGTTTAGTGGCGATCGAAGAACTCAAGAAGCAATTGACGGTCAAGCAATCCGAATTGGACGCTCGGGATCAAGCGATGCTTCAGCGGCAATCCAAAAAGATTGGGCTTGAAAGGAAATTGCAGCAACTGACTGACACGATGGCTGCGGTCTCGAGTCTCAATACCAACACGACTGACGCGAAAACGATTGACCACTACCCTAACCCGATCGCCAGCACGGTGTTCTCGCAGGAGGTACACTTTCGATTGAGCGGCGGGAAATTGGTATACGTGCCGATGGATGAATTGGTCAACAAGATGAAGCAGGATTGGCAATTAATCGCTGAAAACAAAACGGAGTTCAATACATCGCGCGACACGATTGGGCCGATTGGAAACTTTCGCTTGCAGTACGAACTTGAAACGTCGGCCACCGCCGGCGCCCGTCGTCAGATTCGTTTCAAGCGATTCGCGTTGTACCCTGTAGTCGAAACTGCGGGGGAACCGACCGAGGTCGCGCTGTCCAACCCGAACTCGCACTGGAACGCCGTTTTGAGGAAATTCAATCCGGTGCAAACTACCGTTTCGATCTGGGTTTACCCTGACAGCTATACAGACCACGGACTGATCAAGAAATGGCTGTACGACAACAAGTTCAAAATGGCCAGCTGGCCCCTAGAGTTCGGCCGACTAATTTCCGGCGGCCCCGACGGCCTAAAAACGTCGGCTCAGTAAACTGCTCCGTCGCACGGGCGGAGCCTCGACCTCCCCAAAACGCTTCGCAGGCGTCAATTGAAATAGTTCTACGAAGCCGCTACTCATCACCAGTTGGCTCAGCAGCTCCCAGCGACACCAATTTTTCTTTCTCAGCTGCGTACTGACGAACATCCTCAGTAATTTTCATACTGCAAAACGTTGGGCCGCACATGCTGCAAAAGTGAGCGGTCTTGGCACCTTCAGCCGGCAGCGTTTCGTCGTGATACTCAATCGCCCGCGCGGGATCCAACCCCAGTGCGAATTGGTCTCGCCAACGAAACTCAAAACGAGCTTTTGATAACGCATTGTCTCGAATCTGAGCTGCCGGGTGACCTTTGGCAAGATCCGCCGCGTGGGCCGCGATCTTATAAGTGATCACGCCTTCGCGCACATCGTCGCGATCGGGCAAGCCAAGATGTTCTTTGGGCGTTACATAACAAAGCATTGCACAGCCGTACCAGCCGATCTGAGCCGCGCCGATTCCTGACGTGAAGTGATCGTAGCCAGGTGCGATGTCCGTCGTTAGTGGGCCAAGCGTGTAAAACGGTGCTTCGTGACACCACTCGATCTGCTTCTGCATGTTTTCCTGAATCAGGTGCATCGGAACGTGACCGGGGCCTTCGTTCATGACCTGACATCCTTTGGCCCAAGCCCGTTTGGTTAGTTCACCTTGAACTTCCAATTCCGCCAGCTGAGGATAGTCATTCGCATCGGCGATCGAGCCCGGACGCAGACCATCGCCGATGGAGAAACTGACATCATAGGCAGCACAGATATCGCAAATCTCGTCCCAATGCTCGTAAAGGAAATTCTCTTTCTCGTGGTGAATGCACCACTTCGCCAGGATCGAACCACCTCGGGAAACGATGCCCGTCATACGTTTTGCCGTGTGC
>CALDEW010000171.1 GCA_937942355.1 uncultured Pirellulaceae bacterium
CAGCGATGGCGACGCCATTCGCGCCAACGTCAACCGAGACGCCTTCTTCGGGGCAGCGGCGTCAGGGTTAAGAGATGAAAACTCATCTTGAAGTTGCTTAACCTGAAGGTACTTTTGCCAATCTGGATTGAGGTAGTCCAACGATAGACGCTCGCTGGAAGCCAACTGAACAACATTCGGCCGCCCCTCCGCCGCAGGCAGCTTTTGAATCGTCCTCCAAATCGTGGTGCGTTTTGCCAAGTCATAGCGCAGCCGGCTTAGTCGACTGGAGAGCGAATCGGCGACCGGCATTCCTGCGAACTGCTGATCAATATTGGCCACGATCTGATCTAACTCTTGAACTTTTCCTTCCAACTGCATCAAAATCGCCGCGCTGCCCGACGAAGACACCATCGATTCTTCTAACAGCAACGTGATCAAACGTTGAGCTTCCTTGGCCCATTGCTGGGTTGCGGGGATCTCAGAAAGCGTCTCCAGTTGAGACAGGACCGACAAAGGTGCAACCCAACCCTGTTTCTTTTTCCGTGATTTCGACCTGGTAGAAGACTTGGCCAGTTCAGCAGTAACGGAGTTCTTCGCCGGTCGCCGCACGCTCGAACGTGTGGCGGCGTTGTTGTCAGCAGACTGATCCACCCGATTGGACGTGATGGCTTCGAAACCGGTCTGCTCATCAGCTCGCGAAACGCTACCATCGGACACAATGGAGCCGTCAACTATGGAAATCTCTTCGGCGTTGACATCAGGCTGAACATCTCCGTCAACAAGATCGAGCACGATCGGCGGGGTAGGGGGAGACGAAATCTCAATCGTTTGATGACTCTGGGCGGCAGCATCCTCCAAGGCGAAAAACATCGCGACACAGACCATCGCCGCGCCGGTCGCTGAAAGCCATCTTGAAGTGAGTTGCATCTAAAACCTGTGTGGCCCACGCGTGTGAAGAGCGGCGTTCGAAATATGCTCAATCGAAGAAAACATCGCCGCGCGTCCGTCCAATTATTAAGATTATCGGAACCGGTGTTTCGTAGAATCTATCTAGAGTTCGCATTCAAAATAGCAAATTCGCTAGCAGGCATATCGAGCTGTTAAAGTTTACGGATCCTTCCAATTATCAGCCGGAAGAATAGCCCAAATCTCCCACAACTTTCGTGATAGTGGCGTTTGTAATTTTGCCAATAATGGTGCCCGCAGCCGGTTGGCCAAGCCCCCCAACCTGACCAATGGCCTGGCAAGTAGGCCGTACCAAGCCGGCAGGCGCTGTTACGGCAGGCCACTGAAGCGAACGGACTATCTGAGAAAAGTATCAGAAAAGCAAAACTCAAAACATCCGCAACGCCGGAACAGCACCGACCACACTTTCAAGATGGCGTTGTGCTCACAACCGGCAACCGACTAAGAAATAGTTACAGTTTTCGCAATCCGGTCGACTCGGTCCGGCCTACGCCAACTTAGTCCTGAGCGTCTCGGGAGCGGACTATTTTTTTCCGATGATGGCCAACATAAAAACAATAGCTGCCAAAATTACCTGCGGTAAGATTTTGGCGTAACCTCTTGCGGGGACTTATTTTCTATTGAGTAGAAAACAACACCGGGTGGCTAAGCGTCGCATCGGTGGCCAATGGGATCAACTGGAGGTCCAGTAAATAGACTCCATCGCTTAAACGATTAGGAACCTCTACCAATTCTGTGATGGTCCGGTCGCCGCGCACCTTTTCTCCAGCACCGCCATCAACACCGACATTCCAGAACTGATGGTGATTCACCAACAAACCATCGTCGTTACGCCGGTCGACCGAGGGCAAATCCACCAGCAAATGTCGACAGGCAGTTTTACTGATCAGTGCCATCGCTTCGCGCGTAAGATACGGAACCGCGCCGGGACTATCAAAGGCCCAGCGACCCGATTCAGGCGTACGAATGAGCAGCGCCCAAGGGTCTCCGTCCGCCTCCGACCCAACTTCTAGATTTTCCAGCGCTTCTTCAATCGAAGCCTGAGTAACGACCCAATCGTCGGAATCAATTTCAGGCCAATAGGTTTGCCCTGCGTCAATCGCGTCGCTACCGGCAGTCGTCTCGACCGACAGCAACACGCAAGGAATAAAGATTGGAAACTCAACGTGAGCGACGCTATTGTTTTCCAACGGCCACGTTTGACGGTCAACAATATGCAGCAGAGTTTCGGTATGTGTGGTGCAGCAATGGGGATTAATTTTCAACACGTCCACATTACAAGAACCGCCCGCGGAAACATCACCGACGAAGTCAGCATCCTTGAACGGCGTTGATTCTATTTTCAAATTACCAACGTCAAAATCTTGAACACTGGCGGCGTCGAAAATAGAAGCCACCCGGGCGATGCTGACGCCAGTACTCAGATCAGTATCGTAGGTTCGTCTATTGAATGTAAAACTGGTTTTCATCGTCGCTACATTGTGCCCTTTTTATAAATCGCCACGCGCGCGGGGGCGTACTGACGAACTTCCCATGCATCGGCATCGGGCAATTGCTGCGGATCAAAACGGTCGTCAGATTCTACAACGAAGATGCTTTGCTGCGGAGCGGCGTCAAACAGAGATTCGATCAAGGTTTGCAATTCGTCCCAGCGGTTAATGTAAAAATCGTAAGGGGGGCAACACAGCACAACCCAAGGCTCGGAGGGCCAAGTGTCCTTTTCTTTGATGAATTTTCGCCCCCAAAAGAACGAGTCACCCGACATGACTTCGGTGCTTTCTTCCAGCCCAAGCTGTTGAATGTTCTCCTTGATGATTCGTACGGTTGGTATGTGCCTTTCAATAATCAGCGCCCGGCTTGAGCCTCGACTGATCGCTTCCAACCCCATCGCACCGGTCCCACCAAAGAGATCAAAGGCGACCTTGTTTTCGACGTAGCCGCCGATCAAATTGAAAACAGCTTCCCTAATGTTATCTTTCATGGGTCGCGTGACAGGATCACCTGAGTAGGATATCTGTCGCCCGCGGAACTTTCCGCCCACAATGCGTAGTTTGCCTTGATCGGGTAAAGGGCGATGACTTTTCCAATGTTTCAGATTTTTCCCGCGACGGATTTTGGCCATTGTCTCACTTTAGGCAACGTTCGGATTCAAATTAGACGAGCGGTCGATATATTAAAGAGTGCGTCAGTGCATCAAAAAAATACGCATCGCGCTCGGCCCAAACCGCCAACAGGATATGCTAATCGTGATCTTACTTAAGCGAACCCCCAGCTTGATTCTCAAAGTCGCTTTTTTTACAGCGCTGGTGTGGGTAGGCGCGCAATCTAACAATTTCACACGTCATTGCCTCGGCCAGTCTCCCGAAGCCGATGCAGCCGGATCGCCGCAACCCCTTACTGTGCAGCAGAAAGTCAAACGCCACGGGGAGTTGCTGGAAGCAATGCGAGAGAAAATTCGCCTGATCATCGAAGCCGAAATGCGGTTC
>CALDEW010000172.1 GCA_937942355.1 uncultured Pirellulaceae bacterium
GGTTGGGCAAATCAAAACAAGTGCCGCCGACTCCGGTGGATCCTAACGATCTCCCCCCCAAAGATTTTCCGCTTGAATGGGGTAACACCGGCGCGGTCTCCCTTGCGTTGGTCTTTCCTTTTCGTAGATCGGCTACGGTCTTGAGCGCCTCATAGACTTTGACGGGAACGATCTCCCTAGAAACGCCCCAACGGAACATTCGCCTAATGCGGCCAATATTTTGATTCAGGTATCGTCGCGACATATCGCAAGCGATCATCTGCTCTTGGACTGCCTGCAGCGCTAAGGGGCCGAAGTCACTTACCAGTGTTTTGGCGTAGTGCTTCCGTAGTTGCTTCATTGCGGCTTTGATTCCAGCAACTTCGTCGGTCATCTTGCCATTCTTAACGTAGTACTTTTTGGCAAACTTCAGATAGGCCAAGCAAAGCATCGTTACTAATACCAGTTCATCTTTGGGAATCGGTATTTGCCGACCGTTGGCTTGCCATTCACCGACAAGCTGGTTGTACCGCTCTCGACTGGCTTTGTTGCCGTGCCGGCCGAGATAGAACGTGCGACCGTTCAACACAACTCGAGCTTGGCCGGATTTGTGCTTACGGTACTTGGGGACAGATGTGTCAGAAAGACGTGGCATTTCAGGCTCCTTAGATGTTTCGCGGGTAGGCTACCCTTTTGCGATTCAGCCAAAGAAGCTGCACTGCCGAACATCGGCAGGTATCGAATGCAATATTTAGTTAAGAAAAAACCGACCTGAAGTTAATCGGGTCGGTTCTAGTGGGGGTGACAGGAATCGAACCTGCACGTCCAAAGGACACTAGATCCTAAATCTAGCGCGTCTGCCAGTTCCGCCACACCCCCAATTCGGTGCTACTAACAGCACGAGAATCTTAGTTGATATGTCGGTCAGGGAAAAGCCTCTCCACCTGAAATTCCCCTACGTTTGGAGGATGTTTTGGGATATTTTTCGCTGTCACCGTTAACTTTAGACTGACCAAACCGGTTTCCCAAACAGAGTCATTATTTGGGAGCCCGTCATTTCAATTTCTTTGCCAAAACATACGCCCCAAGATCGGACTTGGCGTCCTCCCGCCACATCCTACTTCATGAGGATGGCTTGGCATGACTTGATGTTCATGCATTATGAAGTTGACCCGGACCAGCTTCGAGCAATTCTGCCCGATGCTGTCCATCTGGATACCTTCGATGGCAAGGCCTATATCGGTATCGTGCCGTTTCGGATGGCGGACGTCGCACCGCGCTACTGTCCCGAATTGCCGCTGGTCTCCCGGTTCCCTGAACTCAACGTGCGAACTTACGTAACCATCGACAATAAACCGGGCGTCTGGTTCTTTAGCCTCGACGCGACCAGTCGACTGGCCGTGCGGGCGGCGCGGACAATGTTCCACTTGAACTACGTCGACGCGCGGATCACGTTTAAAAAGAACCCCAGACCGTGCCCCGGTAAGTGGATCAATTATCACAGCGTACGGACCGACACATCGGCGCCGCCAGCGGAATTGCACTGCGAGTATCGTCCGGTGGGCGATTGGTATTTTGCAAAGCCTGGCACGTTGACGCATTGGTTAACGGCCCGATATTGCTTGTACACAACCAACAGAAAAGGCACCGTCTACCGAGGCGAGATCAACCACAGCCCTTGGCGTTTGCAGGACGCTCAAGCGATTGTGCACACCAATACGATGACTGACGGTTTAGAGTTAGACATTGCGGGCCAGCAACCGTTGCTGCATTTCGCGTCGGAGACAAAAGTGGTGGCTTGGTTGCTTGAAAGAACAGTGCCCAAACAGTCCTCGCATGCGTTATAACCGAGGTAGCTACGCTCGCCAGAGCGTGGAATTTCAGAGCGAATGAGCCTCGGCTGTTAGCGTTGTCCCGTCTGATGATCCACCGTCTGGCGACGTTAGCTACGCTGAAAAGCTCCCACCGTCTGGCGACGTTAGCTACATTGAAAAGCTGCCACCGTCTGGCGACGTTAGCTACTTTTAGTTTGCAGTTACAGCGGCGCGCGGATCACCACGATAGCGTGCCGCTGCTGGAGCCGAATTGATCCGTTTCGATTTTCATCTTCTGCATCATCGTCACGAAAAGATTGCTCAGCGGCGTGTTGTTAGCGCGATCAAGTTCGACGTGGCTGCCGTGATCGAAACGCCCGCCGGCCAAAATCACCGGAAGGTTTCTCCAGTCGTGCGAATTCGCATTGCCGAGATTGCTGCCAAAGAGAACCATCGAATTATCGATCAGACGATTCTCTGCTTCGGATTTTAATTTAAGGCTGCCAATCAATCCGCCTAACGATTTCATCAGCTCCGTTTCGATCTTAGTCAGCTGAGCAATCTTGACTTCGTCTTGGCCGTGATGAGACAGGTTGTGGTGGTCCATCGTGACTCCGTCGATGGGTGGCACTTCACTGCGCCCCTCGATCAGAAACGTAATTACGCGCGATGAATCGGTTTGCAAAATCAGCGGAATCAGTTCGAACATCAACTTCGTGCGTCCGATCAGATCCCTGTCCTCTTTAATATCTTCAGGCGGCTGAGCGTCGACGACGGGTTTGGGACGATCAATCCATTGCTCGGCTTTTTGGAAATGTTGTTCCGCCGAACGGAGTGATGTGAAATACTCTTCTAACCTTTCACGATCCGCCGAACTGACTCGTTTATGCAGCTTCCGCGCTTGAACGGCGATCGAGTCAAGAACGCTCTTGCCATCGTTCAGCTTCTGTCTCTGGCGTTCGACTTCGTGCGGTTTCCCTTGCAGAAACATTTTTTCAAACAACGCCGACGGACGATACTCGGCCGGCACCATCACGCCGCCGCCGGTGTAGGACTGGCTGTTTTGCCCGGAGGTGGAAAGCGCGATCGAGGGAAAGCGTGTCACGTATCCCAGTTTTTCGCGCACGTATTGATCGACAGAAATCGTATTTCGAAAACCACCCAATCCTGGATTCCGAGCCGATGTCAGCCACGTCATCTGCGAAGAGTGACCGTCGGCGCCGGATTGATCCGGATGCGACAGCCCCGAAAACACCGTGAAGTCGTCTCGATGATCTTTCAGATACTCCAAATAGGGCGTGTTCTTGTAATCGCGGCCGGCAGATTCGGGAAACAGTGAAGGTCCATGCAGTCCCAAGGAAGTGCAGATCATAATCATCCGCTGCTGCGGCACGGCTTCTTCTTTGGCAAAGACGCCGCCGGCAAGCACTGATCGCACCGGAGCCATCGCGTCGAGCGCCGGTAGTGCGATCGCAACACCTGCGGACCGGAGAAAGGTTCGGCGATTGAGTTTGCGTTTCATGGGGTTACTTATTGAGAAAAATATCGGAGGCTACAATCTCATACAACATCGTCTTCATGCCGTAGTCGTTCTTCTTACAGACCTCTAAAATTCTTTCGACTTCAGCGCGGTCCGCAAATTGAATTTTCGCGCCGGTCGAGTACACGATCAACTTTTCGATCAAACTTCTGGCGACCTGTTCCTTTTGGTCCAGCAACATCTTCTTGTATTGGGTAACGTCCGAGAATCGCTCGCCGGTGGGCAGCTGGCCAGTGGCATCGACCGGTAAACCAATTTTGTATTCCCAAATTTTCCGACCTGCAAAATCTTCATCGGGTTGTTCGCCGTTTCCTTCTTTATGGGTTCGGTAATAGGTGCGAAAACCACCAATCACGTCGAAACTTTCCAGCGCGAACCCCGGCGGATCAATTAAACGATGGCAAGCATTGCACGTCGCGTCGTCTCTGTGTTTGGCCAGCAATTCACGGATCGTGTTGGTGCCACGGGTGTCAGGTTCGACCGATCCAATGTTCGGTGGAGGCGGATGGGGAGGTTGTCCCAGTAGATGCGTCAGAACCCAGGCCCCGCGCCGAACTGGAGAAGTGTTGGTGCCGTTGGCGGTAACCTTGAGAACGCTCGCCTGCGTCATCAGCCCTCCGCGCGGTGAATCGGAATCTAAATCCACTTTTCGAACGCGCTGGCCTTTGACGTCTGCAATATCGTAGTGCTCGGCCAAGCGGCGATTGAGGAAAGCAAATTTCGAATCGATTAGGTTTGAACTACTGAGGTCCTCTTGAAACAGGTGGGCAATGAATGTTTCGGTCTCGTCCACCATGGATTGTTTCAATAAATCGTCCCACTCGGGGTAGAGTGCCTTGTCGGGCGACGTCGCATCGATCTCGCTCAGTCGTAACCATTGCCGACAAAAGTCGCTGATGAAGCGTTTAGAACGCGGGTCGGCCAACATGCGATCGACTTGCTTTCTG
>CALDEW010000173.1 GCA_937942355.1 uncultured Pirellulaceae bacterium
AAGCGCAGGGGAGGGTATTTTGAGTGTTGATATCACGGCGTTCGTTGCCGCGGCACAAAGTTCTGACAATTTGATTCGTATCGCCTACGTAGAACCAGAATTCCGAGGCGATATTAGCGTGCGGAACGGAAGCGGAATCAATAGCATGGTTAACACGACCACCACGTTGGTGGGTGATGTAGACGGCGATGGTGATGTAACCTTTGCAGATATTACGCCTTTTATTGAAGTATTATCAAGTGGAGAGTTTCAGGACGAAGCCGATTGCGATCGAAATGGTGAAGTGAACTTTTTGGATATCCTCCCATTTATTACGATCCTTAGTGACCAGTAAAACGAGACTGGCGGCATGGAGCGGTTTGGTCTTTGGCGGCTTTCCCACCCCGGTCCAACACACCAATGACACACCGACGTACATGAATGATTGGAACCAGTACCGCTGTAGCTAAAAAAAATGGCTCTTGCCCCGCCGGTGCAGACCGATGGGGCAAGGCCAGAACTGTTGGACTAAGCTCTATCCCTAAACTCCAGTTTAGAGTCATTCTTGCTATCGCGATCCTTACCATTGCGAGGTAGCAGTCAACGATTTTTTCGTGCTGGGCTGCTACTCTTGTGAATGCATCGTTCCATCCGCGATTACTCTTTCGACGACATTTCTTGAGCGGTACTTTCCATTGTGGAAAACGTCGTTTTGTTTTTCGTTTGATCGCGTTGGGAGTACCTTCTCGACTCCAAGCTTGGCGATGTATTGTCGTATTGCCTTCGAACTATGAGCTTTACCGGTGGCGATCGCTTTAGGGCGTTTGTTTTTTCCGAATGTGTTGATCACGCAAGCACTCACCACGTTTTAAAACTCAAGTGCTTCGTTCCCTTGCCCCGCAGTGGCAATCGCTCCGATGGGAATTCATGTGTGAAGAAAAAATAGAATGCCATCGACAATCGTTCGATGAGATTGCCAGGGACGACCCTCCCTGCCAGAGCGCTCAGCAGAAAAAATCTTCATATTGATTTCCTTTACGAATCTGTCAAATCATGACGCGACACCTGGCTTTTCCTTGAGCATCTGTGGTAAGAAACATTGGGAGGATTTCAAGTGTCGATTTCTATGTAAACACCCATTAGGGGATAGAGCCTAGCACATCGCACTTGCGCCTCCTTCGAGCACGGTAGTTAATGAGGCCGCCAATCATTTGCCTCAACCTGAATTCTGGGGAGTACCACTTGTTCAATTTCCTATGCCGAAAATACGCGAAGCAAGCAGCAGGCGTGGCCAACTTCCACCAAATTTGGCCAAACGGCAAATATGACTACAGACTGGGGCTGACGAGGACGAAATGAGAACTTCGTGGTGACTGGAAGAGATATTTAGGCCTGTTTTTGTCTCGGAAACGAGAAATAGCTGCGAACCGGTTTTGGGATTTTCGGCTCAAATCGTTATCATCCGTATTGTCACAAAATGGGAAGTCTCTATAGTTACGTCGTTCAAAAAGTCAGCCAGCATAGCTCAGTTGGCAGAGCAGCTGTTTTGTAAACAGCAGGTCGTGGGTTCAAGTCCCTCTGCTGGCTCTTTTTTAGCGGTGCAGAATTGAAACAACTGCACCAAATCCAAGTAAACGCGTAGAGATAGAAATACGTATCGAGGATTTTTAACGAAATCACCTCGGGAGGGTACCGAAGCGGTCAAACGGGACAGACTGTAAATCTGTTGGCTTAGCCTTCGCAGGTTCGAATCCTGCTCCTCCCACTTTCTATTAGGGCTCCGACTGACAGATTCACTGCGACCGGCGAAACTGGCTTTTTTGCAAAGCTGGCCGCAGGATCTGAAGTTGGTCCCAGTCGTGAACCCTTGCCGAATTTTCGCATCACTGATACTTAATAATAGGTGCTTAGAAGCGAGTGATTGAGTTCGGGTGAAGCAAGGGCGTATTGCTTGGCTCATTTGTTTCCGGCTTGGGATTTCTCCCCGGCTGATCTCTGGAGGTTCTAACTGCTTCGCGGTCTAGGAATCTTTGGGGGTAAAACGCGGAAAACAGGGTTTAAAATTTTGAAAATAGCGATGGCAAAGTGTCACGCGGGTTGGGGTTAGGCAGGCTTTGCAGCCGCACCGAGCTTCGGCGGGCTGATCAAGGCAGCCAGAAAATGGTCGAAATCCAGATTTTTGGTCCAATTCCCATTGGGGTTTTTGATCCATTTGTTAGATTGTGCCGTCACTGATCTTAGGATTGGTTGGCATTTGGCTGATGATTCAGCGGGTGTAGCTCAATGGTAGAGCTCCAGCCTTCCAAGCTGGTGGTGAGGGTTCGATTCCCTTCACCCGCTCTTGTAGCGGATGCCGTGGGATTTGGACACGCTGCTGTAGCTCAGCGGTAGAGCACTTCATTGGTAATGAAGAGGTCGTGGGTTCAATTCCCATCAGCAGCTTTTGTTTGAGTGTGTTTTGAGGTGAGGTCGCATTGCTTTTTTGTTGCGATCAGGCATCATGGCATGCTTGTGTTGGAGTCTGGCTTTAAGCTTTTCTAAAAGCGTACAGGCCGGCTCGTTAACTTGGTTAGTAATTAGAAAAAAGAAGTAGGTAATCAGTCGCATGGCCAAGGAAGAATTTAAGAGGACAAAACCGCACGTGAACGTTGGAACGATTGGTCACATTGACCACGGGAAAACGACTACCACGGCGGCCATTCTTGCAGTTCAAGCAGCGAAGGGACTGGCGGAAGCCAAGAACTATTCAGATATCGCCAAGGGCGGTACGGTGCGTGACGCAACGAAAACCGTAACAATCGCTGTGGCTCACGTCGAGTATGAATCCGACAATCGCCACTACGCACACATTGACTGCCCGGGTCACGCTGACTTTATTAAGAACATGATTACCGGTGCGGCTCAGATGGACGGAGCGATCTTGGTCGTTTCTGCTGCCGATGGCCCGATGCCTCAAACCAAAGAGCACGTTCTGCTTGCTCGTCAGGTTGACGTTCCTGCGTTGGTCGTTTTCCTGAACAAGTGCGACCTTGTCGACGACGAAGAGTTGTTGGAATTGGTTGAAATGGAAGCCCGCGAATTACTGTCTAAGTACGACTTCGACGGCGACAATGTTCCAATCGTTCGCGGTAGTGCATTGCCAGCGCTTCAGAATCCTTCTGATCCAGATGCTTCGAAGTGCATCGGCGAATTGATGGATGCGATTGACTCTTACGTTCCCGAGCCAAAGCGCGACGAAGACATGGACTTCCTGATGGCGATTGAAGACGTGTTCTCAATCGAAGGTCGTGGAACCGTGGCTACTGGTCGTATCGAGCGTGGCGTTCTGCGAACGGGCGAAGAAGTTGAGATCATCGGTCTCGAAGCTGAGCCTCGCAAGACAACTTGTACGGGTGTGGAAATGTTCCGCAAGATCCTCGACGAAGGTCGTGCTGGCGATAACGTCGGTTGCCTGCTTCGTGGTGTTAAGCGTGAAGACATTCAGCGTGGTCAAGTTCTGGCGAAGCCAGGCTCAATCACTCCTCACTCAAAGTTCGAAGCTGAGATCTACTGCTTGAGCAAAGAAGAGGGTGGTCGTCACACTCCTTTCTTCAGCGGTTACCGTCCTCAGTTTTACTTCCGCACAACGGACGTAACAGGAACAGCAAACTTGGTTGACGCAGAAATGTGCATGCCTGGTGACAATGTTAAACTGTCGATCGAATTGCAGAAGCCAATTGCGATGGACGATGGTATTCGTTTCGCGATTCGCGAAGGTGGCCGTACGGTCGGTTCTGGCGTTGTTACCAAGATCGTCAGCTAGGGTCTGCCCGAGTTACAGATTGTTATAAAGCTTGAAGCGTCCCGTCATGCGGGACGCTTTTAGGCTTTATCAAGTAGGGCCGGTTCCCACCGGTTGGCACCTGCCGATGTGAGACACCGGCCGGCAGGAGCCGGCACTACTTAATCAGTGGAGGGGTGTAGCTCAATCGGTAGAGCACTGGTTTCCAAAACCAGCGGTTGCGGGTTCAAGTCCCTCCGCCCCTGTTTACAGTGGCTCAATTGTTATTTTGTTGAGCAGAAAAATTGTGTAAGGTGACTGAGATTTTAGCCGTTTTCAGCAGACGGATCTGAAATCTTAATTACGATACGCAACGCACGAGTCCAATCAATATTCTCGGCTGTCGTCCTGTTTGGGATGATAAGACATTCAGCTGGATAGGTTTCCAATGAGTTCAGTTTCAAAAGAAAATGAAAACAGCAGCTTTCTCAGTGAGCTGTTTCAGATTGGTTTATATAAACCCAACCAAGGCCGCATGGTCAGACAGGTAACGTTTCTGTCGATCGCGATTTTGGTGTGCTTGGTGGCTTATGAACTCTACAATTCGACTTGGACGTCGACTCCCACTGGCAAATTTACGCTTGGCGCAGCCACCGCTGCGATAGGGTTTTGGTTTGCTTACCGTGTGGTGAACTACACGAGATTTGCAGACTTCTTGATTTCTGTGCAAGCGGAACTCAACAAAGTCACTTGGCCCAGTCGAGAACAACTCAAACGTGCCTCACTGGTGGTGATCTTCGTGATTTTCTTCATGGCTTTGGTCCTTTTCATTTTTGACACCTTCTGGACACTACTCTTTCAAATCATCGGGATTCGGTACTAGAAAGGTACTTCAGCGATCAACATGTCAGACGAAAACCAACAAGCAGAAGTCTCCGACGAAGCGGTTCAAAACGAAGCCGCTGCCGATGAAGCTGTGCAGCAGTCTCCGGTCGATGCAGGCGGGGATGAAGCTCAGGATGTTGAGACTCAAAACGATGAAGTGCAGGATCCCGTCGCGGAAACGGATCCCGTAGCCGAAGAAGATACGGCTGAAGATGAAGAGGTCGAGGAAGAAGTTGAAGAAGCACCCGTCGATCCAGCCGACCTAGAGTTCAGCGCCGACGATATTGTCGATGATGATTACGACATTTCAGAAGAAGCCGACGATGATTCGGCCAGCCCCATCGAAGAGTTTGTCGAAGAGGTTGCCGAGGTCGAAGAAACCATTGAAATGGACTGGTATATCCTGAAAGTTCAGGTTAACCGCGAAAAAGGCATCTGCGAAAACCTGCAACGGCAAGTCAAACAGGCGGGGATGGAACGTTACTTCGGTGAAGTCCTTGTTCCCACCGAAGACGTGCGGGAATTCAAGAAGGATGGCAAGCAACGAATCACGAAGCGGAAGCTTTATCCGGGTTACGTGGTCGTCAACATGGCGATCAACGATGACTCGTGGTTTTTGGTTCGCGAGACCTCTGGTATTGGCGATTTCGCCGGTGCATCAGGTCGTCCCGCACCATTGACTCAACCGGAGATCGATAGAATTCTCCAAGCAGCGCGGCCCGAGGAGCAGGGCGAAGAGGAAGCGATCAAAACGGCGATCCCATTCAAGATCGGCGAACGAGTTCGCATCAAGGAAGGCTATTTCCAAAATTACGAAGGCGACATTTCCAGCATCGACGAGCGTAACGGCCGTATTGAAGTCATGATTGACATCTTCGGTCGTCCTAATCCTGTCGATATGGACCATTGGCACGCTGAAAAAGTGAATTAAACTCTCAGCCGCAGGGCGAATGTCACCGGTTGCGAAACGCCCAAATGTATCGCAAATAAACCGTGGCAGCGTCAAGCGACTTGAACAAAACGAAACCCCTGACCCCGAAAATCTAAGAGAATTGTCAGATGGCAAAGCAAGTAACAGGCGAAGCAAAATTCCAAATCCCCGGCGGCCAAGCGACCCCGGCTCCACCGGTCGGTACCTCGTTGGGTAAGTTTGGTATTAACTTGGGACAATTCGTCCAGCAGTTCAATGACCGTACCAAAGAGTACAACGGAACGCCGATTCCTGTGATCGTGACGGTCTTCAACGATCGTTCGTTCGAGTTCGTTACCAAAAGCCCACCTGCGGCGGCTTTGCTGAAGCAGGCAGCCGGAATCGCCAAAGGCTCTGGCGTGCCCAACCGAGACAAAGTCGGTACCGTGACACGCGCTCAGATTGAAGACATCTGCAACAAAAAGATGGCTGACCTCAACGCCAGCGACATGGACACAGCGGTCCGCATGGTCGAAGGCACCGCTCGTAGCATGGGATTGCTGGTCGAAGGTTAAAACCGGTTAACACACAGTGGTAGTGGAGCTTGTCAAAGCTCCCTGCCGAATAAGGAATGTTGTAACTTTCGACAACCGGCGATG
>CALDEW010000174.1 GCA_937942355.1 uncultured Pirellulaceae bacterium
AGCTGCGGGCCATCGAACGAGAGATTAATGCTGGGCTCGAGCAACAAGGCATCACTTGTCGATTCAACGTGGTTTAAACCAATCGCATGCCCCACCTCATGCATGACCGTGTTGCGGAAGGCTCGGTGGTTGTTGAATGAACCACGGAAAAAGTTGACTTCGCTGGTATCAATAACCATGTCGGCGCCAGCATTAGGAAAAAAATTGAAGGCGAGAGTAGCATTTGGGCCATCGAGCACCTGACCTCCAATTCGAATATCGCCGCGAACACCAATTACTCCATCGAAGGTGGAGTTGTTAAGCGCACGTCCATCGTCGTTAGTTTCGCGCACAACCGAGAGGCCGCTAAGCTCATCCCAACGATTAAACGCTTGCTCAATTAGCTCTTCACCGGTAACTCCGCCGGTAAAGGTGGTGCTCAAAAAATTGTTTAGATCACTGGCGCCGGCTACCCCCGAAGATCCTCCAGGTACGATCGTTCCATCAGGTACGAGGCTCCAAGTAATCGTTCCTGGAATTCCTGTACCTGTTCGATTACCAGAAGCGGTTACTTGCCAAGGAGTCGTGTCGCCGAGAATGAAATTACTGAAACTGCCGCACGTGCATTCCGTGCCATCAGATGCAGTCAAGTTACAAAAATCGGTTCTCGCTGGTTTCAGCTTGGGTTGGTCAGGTTCCGGGTGAGTTGGCAAAAACTTGGCCTTGAGAGCAATATGGCATCCAAACAAAAGCGCCAACACGCAGACTGTGCGAAAAAATTTAACGACCATTTCGACCAAATAACCTCAAGACAAGCTGTGCAAATTAGACACCGGAGGACATTTCAAACCCCAAATTCGTGAGTTCGCCGTATCTGAAAGGAGAGACTTCTGGCGAAGTCAACAACGGGTTTTGGGGTTTTGGAAGGACCTATAGATAAGAACGATCTTACTCCCCTCGATCTTACGGAAAATAGCATTCGTGGGGAAGAAAAAAGTAGAAGAAGAACGGTTCAGGCTACATTAAAATGTAGTCTGAACCTTTTCTCTGCTCTTCTGTATAGCGTGCTCCCCAAAAAGTGATCCATAAGTTTTTATCGTTGAATCCGACCTTTTTCGTTGCGAATCAGTTTGCAATGCATGACCATAAAGAAAGTTGCGTGCACAAATCGAATTCCCCACGTAGCAGCGATCAAACCGCATACCTTCTTTGGCGATTCGATCAATCTTAGGAGACGGATTCAACGATTGCAGCCGACCTCCGTAAGCTCCAATGGTTAGATAGGAATGATCGTCTGAGAATATCCAAACAATATTGGGGCGACTCTCTTCGCCATGTACCGCTTGATTTTCTGAAAAAATGCAGCTTGCAACGAGCACGAAGCAACCGACTGAAATTTGAATTCGTGTTGCAGTCGATTTTCTTCGATCGCGAATGCTGCCGAATTCTATCACGTCAAAAATTCCCTACAAAAACATCCGGTTAACTCAAATAATTAGGGCAGTACCGAATTCTAAACTTTGCAGGTTCTGATAAACTGTTGAATATCGTATTTCCACAGGGAATAGAACGTGTTCCAAAAACATCTCATATGACAATCTCGAAAGCTAAATATGCGATCCACCATTTCATTACCATCATTACTTTCTACCTCTGCACTATTGTTAGCGGTAAATTTCCTCGTCGGCTGCGATAGTGCGGACTCTTCAAAAGTCGTCAGCAGTAATGACAGTCCCTCGAAAGTCGCCAGCAATGAGGACCCTTCGAAAGTCGCCAGTGATGAAAGTCCTTCGAAGGTAGACCCTGCACCAAGTGCCGAAGCAACATCCCCCGCCGGTGAAAACCAACTCACCATTGGCTCAACTGCACCACCTTTGGATATCGAACATTGGCTTAGCGATGGCGATGGGAAATTCGCAGCGGTGACGAATTTCGAATCCGGCAAAGTCTATGTGGTTGAGTTTTGGGCAACCTGGTGCGGCCCCTGTATTGCCAGCATGCCTCATTTGGTTGAACTACAAGAAACCTACGCTGACCAAGGCGTGCAAATTATCAGTATCAGCAATGAAGATATCGACACGGTGAAAAGCATGCTGTCTAAGCCATACAAAAGCTCTGAAGACGGCGGGCCGTCCACTTACGGTGAATTGACCAACGCCTATTGTTTGACCACTGATCCAGACCTGTCAGCTCACAAAGACTATTTGCAGGCAGCGAAACAAGATGGAATTCCATGCGCCTTTATTGTCGGAAAATCTGGATTGATCGAATACATCGGCCATCCGATGGGCATGGATGACGTATTGCAACAGGTTATTGACGACAAGTGGGATCGGCAGGAGTTCGCCGATAGTTTTGCAAGTGTGAAAATCATTGAAAAGTTACAGCGCTCCGTCATTTTGCTCGCAAGTCAAGGAAAGCTAGAGGAAGCGCGAGTAAAACTTGCCGAGGCAAAGGGGGATTTGGACGCAGAATTTTCACCGATGTTAAAAGAACTTGAAGCGACAGTCTCATTTTTATCTGTAGAACAAATGATAAAGGCCGGTCGGGCCGACGATGCCATTGCCGAAGTCCAGCGGGAGCTTAAAAACGGAAGCTCGAAACTAGCCCCCATGTGGAGTGCAAAGCTCATTCAGTTGTTAATCCAGAAGAAACGGTACGAAGATGCAGCGGCTAAGATGAATGACCTTCTGAACATTCTTCCGGCACAGCTTTTGAACCAAATTGCTTGGGAAACGTACGAACACGCAGCTGATTCAAACGAGATTCCAGATGAACTTCTCAACGCGGCAATAGCCGCCTCCGAAAAGGCGGTCGATGAAATCCCTGATCACGGCCCAACCTTGGATACTTTGGCGCATCTGCTTCATCAATCTGGAGATCTAGATCGCGCAATCAAAGTACAGAAGAAGGCAATGGAAAATCCATTAACGGCAGAGGCGGAAATTGAGGCCTTTCTCCAACAGCTTCTCAAAGAGAAAGAAGAAGATGAAAAGGAGGAAGGTGACGATTCCTGAATCGGGCAAGTCACTAATCTTGGAAAGCTGGTAGGCGTTGGCAATCCGAACAACTGCCAGCCTCACCAAACCAACTCCGACGTCAATCACCGCTGGGCAAGCAATGCTGAGAATCATGCGCGGCGGGCGATCATCGGGCTGAAACTTCTCCAGCCCGATGAGTTCCGCGCTAAAATCTTCAATGAACCTTGCAACGGCAAAGCATCAAACTAGCTCATTGGAAAGCTGGTCTACCGAGACTACGTTTAGAAGGCGGTTTGATATTCCGTCGTCGCCCACGATGCCTTGAAAGCGCACCGAATCCGTCACCACGCCGTCACTGTCTCGTTGAAAGACGAACAAAAGATCCTCTCCGTCAACAACGGCGTCGGTATCAATGTCTCCGTCGCTCTCAATAAATCTGACGAAAAGGAGGAAGTCCAGGCCGGTGGAAAGAGAGAAGTCTTGGCCGCCCAGAGTAAAGGTCACGGTATCGAAATTCGCCTCTCCACCCCGGAAATTATTCGTATCGAAATCGGTGATGACATCGTTGCCAAGATCTTCAGTGTCGAGATTCCCCAAAACAAAAACATCTCTGTCTAGGAAGTTTGAACCGCCATCGGTTTCTCCGCTGGTCAAGACGTCATCTCCAGCGCCACCAATCAACACGTCGCTTCCCCTACCGCCGACAATGAAATCATCACCGTCGCTACCTTGCAACGTCCCACTGGCTCCAGAATCCACAATGATCTCTCCGTCGACCGCAAAAACATCCGCCTCTGCAGAACCCAACCTGTCGATTGAGTTGGCCAACAGATTCTGCAACGTCAAGCCATCGGTTCCGACGACGTCTTCAAGGCGAATGGATTCAGTAATAACACCGGGGTCAGCGTCATCTCTATCGAACACAAACACAAGATCTGAACCATCTAAAATAGCGTCAGTTCCTATGTCTCCATCGGTCTCAATAAAATTAATGAAGTTCAGAATTTCATTGCCCGTTGAAAGCGAGAAATCGGTACCGCCAAAAGTGAAATCCAGCGTGTCAAAGTTATTCTCGCCACCGTCGAGATTATTGACATCAAAATCTCGAACAACATCATTGCCGATGTCATTGTTGTCGATGTTCCCAAGATCAATCACATCACGATCGTCTCCGTTGTTGCCGCCATCGACTTCATCGGTGAAAAAGACATCATCGCCAGCAGAACCGAGGAGTAAGTCATCGCCGCGTCCACCTACCAAGAAATCATCACCGTCACCGCCAACCAAAGTTTCATCTTCGGAGGTTCCGGTAAGAATCTGATCGCCGTCTGCTTCGTCAACATCGGTAACTGTCACAACGATGTCCTGCACGTCGGTAAAGCCACTCGCATCAGTGACCGTCACTTGAACGTTATAATCATTGTCTGCACCGTTGTCAGTGGGGTTTTCGAAATCGGGCGAGTTAACGAAAGCTAGGTCACCTGTGACTGAATCGATGCTGAAGGCCGCTGCATCTGGACCACCGGAGATCGAATAAATTAGTCCGCTGACTTGATTATCTGTGGCGTCAACCTCCGTCACGGCTGACGTGTTCTCTGCAACGGAAACCGATGCGGTATCGCCGCCTCCATCGGACGTAATCTCCGGACCAACCTCGTCGTCGACAACTCTGAAACCAAGCACCACCTCAGGTCGGTCACTCAAAGCATCGGCGGTTACGGTAACTCTGGCCCTCTGCAGGCCGTCGAGTAGGTTGTCATCAACTGCGTCCACATCAAAGCTGACTTCTGTTTCACCATCGGCAAAGACGACAGACGACGTCACCGTCACGGCTGTCGGGTCGTCGTTGGTAATCGCCAGCTCCAAGGCACCCGAGGTGTCTCCCGATCGTATCACTCGGATTGTGTCCGACCCGCCATTCTCGGACAATCTAAAGCTAACATCTTGGAATATATAATCGAGAATAGCGGCTTCATCGGTCACACTTACCACGATGTCCTGCACGTCGGTCTCGCCTTCGCTGTCAGTAACCGTGACTTGAACGTCGTAGTCATTGTTTGCGTCGAGGTCTGTGGGATTCTCGAAGTCAGGCCCAGTGGCGAATTCCAAAACGCCTGTCGAAGCGTCGATTGAGAATGCGGCCGCATCGGAACCTCCGGAAATTGAATAAGTGAGTCCACCGGTCTCAGTGTCGACATCATCGGTGCCGTTCAAATCGGCTACCAGAGTTGTGTTCTCAGCAACGTCTACGGTGGAACTTCCGCCAAGCTGTGGAGGTTGATTGAGCTGCACCTGTGTTTGTAATTCAAACGCACCTGCGTCAACTAGCCCGCCATTATTGACACCTTGCTGATCAAAAACGCGCGGGTTGCCTGTAGCATCAGTCGTTACGCCCACAGGAGCGTCACCGCCATCGAGAGCCGGGTTGTTTGCATCGGCAAGCAGCGCGATCGTTTGGACAGGCCCGCCATTGTCTGCCAGAACGCCAGCGAGTACGGAAGCGTCATTCGCATTGGGTGCCGTTTGAGCGAACACAATCGTAGGATCGGCGTTAAGAATGTTTGCATTGGAAGCCGAGTCAAATTCTGAGCTAGTAGCCCCCACAACATTGGTGCCAAGGGAATTGCTTGGGGCCACGGTAATCTCGGGTCCAACAGTAGCTGAATTTCCGAGCACAATTGAATTTTCAAGCGAGTTGAATGAGCCGAAAATAGCTCCGCCCCTTCCAGCTACGTTCCCTGTGAAGGTCGAGTTGGCGATCTCAAGATTGCCGCCAGTACCAAACGTCGTATCGATTGCACCTCCCTCTGATTCGGCCGTATTTCCTTCAAAAGTACTGTTATGCAGATTCAGTGACGCCGGAAAAGCTCCGGTAGAATTGACAACGCTCGAAAGCGCGATCGCTCCGCCTCGGTTTGTTGAATTGTTACCAGAGAAAGTGCTGCTGGAGATCTGGTGATTCCCGGCGTTCAGAGCTATCGCTCCGCCGAGGGTATTCGCGGAATTTCCGGTGAACACACTCGTATCAACTGATAAAGCGGGCGGAATGAAGCTGTTCCCTCGACTAAGACCGGAGACAGAAATTGCACCTCCCAGGCTTTCGTCGCTTGAGTTATTCAGAAAACTTGTCCCCGAAACGGAAAGAGTGGACGCAGTGACACCAATCGCTCCTCCAGAAAACCGTGCCGAGTTGCCCAAAAACTCGCTGTTTGAAATAGTGGCTGTAAGGTCGAATAGTCCAATTGCTCCATCAATGCGTTCACTCCGGTTTCCAATAAAAGTGCTGTTGTCAATAAAAACTTCACCACCTATCACATTTAGCGCTGCTGCGAACCGTTGACTTGTGTTGTTCTCAAAAAGAGAATTTTCTATGACTAGACTGCTGCTCAATCCAGATATTAAAACAGCCGAACCGGAGTTGTCAAAAAAATTGCTGTTGCGAATCACAACGTCAGAATTCCTGGCAGCGATGGCGCCAGCAGTAAGCGTTCCATTCAAGCGTTCTTGCCCACCAGAAATGGACAAACCGTCAAAAACAACTTCGTTCGCACTACTGTCCACTGCGAATGCACCGCTTGTTACGATGACTGAAGCGGCAGCGTTGTCCTCGACACCAACGATCGAAATATCCGCCGTCAAATCGTCATCGAGGTCTCCATCAATCACGATCCCAGAACTGATTGTGGGTAGTAACGAATTGAGTGTAATCGTTTGACCGTCCAGGGAACTATCAAACGTAATCGTGTCGGACATTGCATTTCCATCGCCGTCCGCATCGGCCACGTCATTGGCGAAAGTAATCGCTTCCCGCAAGGAAGTCAGTCCATCACTGGCATCGACCACATCCGCATTGGTGTCTACCAGAGTAGCCAACATACGTCGCGACTCTAATTCTTTGTACCTAAATTGCTGGTTGCTCTTTTCACGTCTCGCCATCAACCTGTTCTCCCAAACGAATTAATAAAAGAATTAATCCTAACCGTTCGCTGAAGGAATGCTAGCTTTTCATGAGAAAACAGACAGATCTTTTCGGATTCCAACGGTGCAATATTTCTTCAGGTTCTGCACCCGTTTTGATTCAATTTTTGCTTGAACTTAGTTTTGTTAACCGCTTTGAGGTGTATGAAAAGGTCCGTTTGAAATTTTTATCGAATGTCAACAATGACATAACGATTGCTGAAACTATTGGTCGCTTTGTAGTTCGACGTCCAGGGCGGTCAACACACACAACTTTTCTCTGATGGAACATTTCCGTAACAGTTCAGCCATCTGAAGTTGGTCTTGGCGAATCCGGCCAGATCTTGTGTTCGACTTTTATATCTAGTTCAGATTCAAACAATACGATTGGCAGTATAGGGAAGCGAAGCTCTCTGACCCTGGCGAAGCTCACCAATTGCTGGGTCGTCGAGAATGTTGTGGGAAAGAATACAACGCCGCGATTTCTTCGTTGTTTCAGTGGACTTCTCACGTAGCAGCGATAACACTACTGATTTGGGGAGTCCACCGATTGCAGTTTTTTCTGTTTCGCAATACCCGAAATGTTTGCTGCTTGGAGATGTCGATAACAATGGAGTTGTCGAATTCACAGATATCGCACTCTTCGTTGCCCTTTTCGCGGGCCAGTGCCCAAGCGGACACAAATCAAGACGGATCTGTCAACTTAGGAGACGTCGCGACGCTCATCGAAATCTTGGCCATGCAATAAACCGTTAGCGCAGGTGGGAACTTCAAAACAGGGCCGAATCGCCCGCCGCGCGATCATCTACTTCGCCCGACAAGAACAAAACGTATAGCTGAGACTTCTCAAAGTATAAAACGTAGGGCGAAGCGCAATGTCGTTCAATTAGCAAGGGCAGCGCCGGCGAGTTTAACGACTTCGAGAGTAGTGAACCGTGCAAGATTAGACTTGTTTGGCCCTATCCGATTGGACCGACTGCTGGCGGTAGATGGGCTACTTCTGATTGTCCACTTCCGACTTTCCAAAATACGACAGTCAGGAAATCATTCCCATTTTGACAATCCAGGCAAGCAACGGCTGAACGTTGCCTCCTGCGCGGCCAAGGAATGTCATGTGAATGCTGCTGGTTCAATTTTCTCTTCAGGAAATCAAAATCCTTGTGGACTTGGACTGCAAAAATCTCGAAGGTAAAGTATCTTGGTAAGCAAATAATCAACAAAACGGCATGTTTGGTCGCTTTCCACCCCGTAAATGGCCTTCAGCCACCATTTCCAACCCATTATCGCCCAACGATTGCCCGCTTAAATATTTATGAAACAGATCAAAAAACTTCTTGTCGCCAACCGAAGTGAAATCGCTATCCGAGTGTTTCGAAGCGCCACCGAACTTGGGCTCAGCACCGTCGCCGTCTATGCGCATGAAGATCGTTACGCGCTTCATCGCTTCAAGGCGGATGAAGCGTATCAGATTGGCAATCCCGGCGAGCCGATCAAATCTTATTTGAATATTCCAGCTTTGATTGAGTTGTGCCTAGACCACAACGTCGATGCGATCCATCCCGGCTACGGTTTTTTGTCCGAGAACCCTGAATTGGCAAAGGCCTGCCAAGATAATGGCATCATCTTTGTCGGACCGACGCTGGATACACTCCAAAAACTTGGCGACAAAACTTCAGCGCGTTTGATCGCCAAAGCCGCCAACGTGCCCGTGCTCAGTGGAACCGACGCGGCGATCACCGACGCGGCATCGGGGCACAAGCAAGCTAACGAATTGGGGTACCCGCTAATTCTCAAAGCGTCGCATGGTGGTGGTGGACGCGGGATGCGGGTGGTCAATAACGAAGAGGAATTCGACGCCGCGTACGAACAAGCGACACGCGAATCTCTGTCGGCGTTCGGCAGCTCCGAAGTCTTCGTCGAAAAGTTCATTGAAAACGCTCGGCACATCGAGATCCAGTTGCTGGGTGACACGCACGGGAATCTGGTTCACTTATTCGAACGCGATTGCTCGGTCCAACGACGCCATCAAAAAGTGGTCGAAATTGCTCCGGCCCCCAATTTACTTCCCGAGGTCAGACAAGCCCTCTGCGATGCTGCGATCGCGATCGGCAAAGAGGTCGGTTACCAAAATGCGGGCACGGTCGAGTTTCTGGTCGATGCGGATACGAATAAGTTCTACTTCATCGAAGTGAATCCTCGCATTCAGGTTGAACATACCGTCACCGAAGAGGTCACCGGCGTCGACATCGTAAAAACTCAGATCATGGTCGCTCAAGGCCTTCCCCTGAACGACGACGCGATCGGGCTTGGCGACCAAGACGCGGTCAAAACCGAAGGTTTCGCGCTGCAATGCCGGATCACCACCGAAGACCCGACCAACAATTTCATGCCTGACTACGGTCGGATGGTGCACTACCGTTCTCCCGGCGGGGCAGGAGTTCGTCTGGATGCAGGTTCGGCCTATTCCGGAGCCGTGGTTAACCCATTTTACGATTCGATGTTGGTCAAGCTTTCGGTGCGCGGTAATCGGTTCTCCGACGCCATCCAACGGGCTCGGCGCTGCTTGATGGAGTTTCGCATTCGCGGCGTGAAGACGAACATTCCCTTCCTATTGAAGTTGCTGGATCACTCGACCTTTGCCGACGGTGACTGCACGACGCGATTCATCGACAAAACGCCGAACCTGTTTGATTTCCCTGTCCGGCAGAATCGCGCCACCAAACTTCTGACCTTCCTTGGTGACGTGATCGTCAACGGCAACGAATTGGTCAAGGGCAGGGCGGTTGCTACGCGACGCGATGCGGCACCGGTTCCCAAATTTGACCGGACCGTTGCGACTCCCAAGGGAACACGTGACAAACTGAAAGAACTTGGGCCTGAGAAATTCGGCCAGTGGGTCAAAGAGCAAAAACGCCTGTTCATTACCGACACGACTTTCCGCGACGCGCATCAGTCCCTGCACGCAACGCGTTTCCGAACGCATGATTTGCTGAACGTCGCGCAAGCGTACTCGATGCGGGCGTCTGACCTTTTCTCTTTGGAGATGTGGGGCGGTGCAACCTTTGACACGTCCATGCGATTTTTGAAAGAAGATCCTTGGCAGCGACTGGCTGATATCCGCGAAAAGGTTCCCAACATTTTGCTTCAAATGCTGCTACGAGCCTCCAATGCGGTTGGGTATACGAACTACCCCGACAATGTTGTGCAGGCTTTTGTCAAAGAAACGGCGGATGCGGGGCTGGATGTTTTCCGCGTCTTCGATGCGCTTAACTGGACGCCCAATATGAAGGTGGCGATGGACGCCGTGCTGGAAACCGGCGCCATTTGCGAAGCATCCATCTGTTACACCGGAGACATTCTCAATCCCAAGCGGACGAAGTACGATCTGAAGTACTACGTGAACCTGGCCAAAGAGCTAGAGAAAATGGGCGCTCACATCCTGGCCATCAAA
>CALDEW010000175.1 GCA_937942355.1 uncultured Pirellulaceae bacterium
GATACGATGTGCACCGACTCAATGCCGCTGCGCTGCGATAGAACTTCACTGATCTGTTCAATTCCATCGCGATCAGAATCCAGCAGAACGACTTCGACTTCCGACAACGTTTCCCGAGAAAAATCATCAACCAATTGATCAAGGTCTTCAACGGCGCTGTCAATGAACACGATGCTGGTGATATTGCGTGCAGTGTTTTGTTCGGCGTCAGCAGAATCCGCAGCGGCATCGGCTTGATCCACCGAGGGTGGCATTTCCGGTTCAGCGGCAACGGCGATTGGCGAAGCGCTCATCATGATCCGCTCTTCGAGCGCATCGACTTGAGGAGAGTCATTGCGTTGAGCGTCTGTTTTGAAAGCGCTGGAAACGAAGGCGCCGAGTTCCGCGCTTTTGAGGAGTGAGCGAGTGATTAGGTGTTTCAGATTCACGGGATCGCCGTTGGATAAGGAGAGGTTTTAGGGGGAGCTAATTCCTTCAATCCGATAACGTTTTGAAGAAAGCCAGTGTAAAAGCGCATATTTGCCCTATTTAAACTGCCACAGAAGGTTAGCTTTTCGCTTGGGTCGTGCAGACCAAATAGAGATTTCCCATCCGGCAAACTGCATTGCCTGATCCAATTGTGCCGAATCTATTGATTATCCGAATTGGAATCCGGACCTTCGGGCTGCGCAAAACGGCTGGTATCGTCGAGACATGTTTGAAAAAAAATCACAGCCTCGCCGCTTCTCCACGACGGGCCCATGCTCGGTCTCCGATCTAGACCGATCCAACATTTGGTGCTGTTGCCCGAGAAGTGTCTAAATAGATAGACGTTTTTAGTAATCGAAGTGAGGTTGCTTGTCTAACTCCGCACTGAAACTAAGCCAGTTGCGAATTCGCGCGAAGGATGGGTCTCCGTGAACACGTGCAATTTGAAAAGGGTCGCCGCCAATTTCGTTCCAGCGGTTGATCGTTGTGCAGGCACCAAGAAAACCTTCTTGCTCAAGTAATTTGAAGGCGGCTGCGTTTAAATTTTCGCGCTGGCCAAACGGAAAGGCGAAGTAGCGAATCTTCTGTTCAACAACCGCCTCAAGTTCCCGACTGGAGGTAATAACTTCGTCGATCAGCCGGGCTTCGTCATGGATTTTCCCCAGATCCGGGTGGGTGCGCGTGTGAGCTCCGATCTCAATGAATTCTGAACGCGCGATCTCTTTCAGTTCATCCATCGTATTGGTCGCTAAAGGCTGCCCTAGATCAACGTCGTGTTGAAAAGGAACTTGATCGAAAGTGTTGTGAGTGGTTACGAAATAGGTGATTGGGATTTTTCGTTCAATCAACATGGGAATCGCATAGTCACAATTTTCCGCATAGCCGTCATCAAAAGTAATTGAAACCGTTGGTATTCGATTGCTTCCACTGCGAATGCGTCGCTGGCATTCTTCCAAATCAACGATATCGAATTTTTGTTGCAGCCAACTGATTTGCTGCTCAAATTCGGCGCGACTCATACTCCATGGGTTGGGGTGTTTGTCCGCTATACGATGGTAAAACATGGAATAGATGGGAACTTGCCCGGCTTGTTTCAGTTTTGCGAAATTCCACTTGCGAGCAGGAAAACTCGCTATTCTATAACAGTCAATTAAATGAGATTTTAAGCTCACGAGATTGCTCCGTCCTTTTTCTTCTGGCTCAATTCAAAGCGACAATCGGTTGAGTACTGGACTCAAATACAGAAAACGAAAAAATACTGATGAATTACTTACCGGCGAAGACGGCTTTTGAGATTGCGCACCAACTGTCGCGATGTGTTGACGCCTCCAGCAATCATCGTCACTAGCGGACGTTTAGTAAAAAACCTTGCCTTGTTCAGTTCCATTGGCACTGCGCCCCACAGACCTTTGTAGGGTTCGTCGCCCCGCAGAAAATCGAAATATTGATCTCCTCGAGCTATCGCGTTTTTGATTGCGGCAGTGAACATGAGGTAGCCGGGTTCTGATTTCATATAATTTCCGCGGTAGCCAGATTGGTAATACTGGTACCCAGAACTGGCTCTTAACAAGACCTGCGCGCCAACGGCTTCGCCGCTTTCGTGATGCAGCAGCACGATCTCCGCCTGTTTCTGATTACAGAGACGAATCAACGCTTCTTTCAAAAATTGCTCGAACTTACTGTCGCTGAAAACACCTGGTTCGCCTTTGGACTGAAATCTCTCCTGATGCAAATCGCAAAACACGCCAAAGCTCGTTTCCACGCAATCGCCGTCCATGGTAGATGAAAGAATAAATTCACCAGATGAAAGTCTTTTTTCAGCTTTGCGAAGTTTTCGCCGCAACGAACTTTTCCGGGAACTCATCATCGCATCCCAGCTACCTGGCAACTCAATACGCCACGATGGTTCAATGGATCGAACTTCACTGCGGTAGTGACTCTGCAGCAGCGGGCGAAGACCATTTGACAGGCGATTGTTTCGGGGGCATTCGATTTCAAGAAGATCAAATTGATTTGCCAGTAAGTACTCAGCCAAGCATTGATCCAGTTGTTCCAGGTCGTCGGGATCGCAGACAATATCCAGATAGTCTGAACACGTTTTTCCGCTGCCCATAAATCGCAGACGTTGCAGACCAAACCAACGGTCTGAGTAAAGTGGAATGATTCCAA
>CALDEW010000176.1 GCA_937942355.1 uncultured Pirellulaceae bacterium
GATCAAAGGCAAGCTCCTGGACATTGCGAAGCCCGTAAGCAAAGACTTCAAAGTCGGAACCATCCGGATTACAACGCAAGACGGCTCCTTGATTGGGATAGTAGAACCGTCTTCCTTCTTTGGACGTTACATTGACACCCTTGTCTCCAATCGACCAGTAGATCTTGCCGTCAGGCCCGACAGTCAAGCCGTGCATGTCGTGACCGGCGTAGGCAATATGAAACCCAAATCCAGTCGCGATTGCGGTTCGAGCATCGGCGGCTCCATCGCCGTCTACATCGCGCAGCTTCCACACGTCGGGAGCGATGGTTGCGTAAACGTCACCGTTGTGGTGAAGCACTCCAGCGGCGATTCCGGTTACTTCGGTTTTGAAGTCTTCAGCAAAAACAGAAATCTTGTCGGCGGTTCCATCACCGTCGGAGTCTTCGACAAGATGAATCTTTTCGCTTCGCTTCATCAAGTCACGATAGTCGTATGAGCCGTCGTCGTTGAAGTCGCTAACGTGCTCCGAGTTGGCTTCACCTGCCCCAGCGTTTTGTTTGGGACTGAGCGTGTCGCGGTAAAACTGACGCTTCTTTAAGACTGAATCCAATCCGAGGTCATCGGGAATCCAATCCCGATGTTGGCGAATGTCCAGATCCTGGGATTTGCGTCTGGTCGTCTGAGTCACATAAGCACGACCAGTTTCGTCAAACGAGATTGAAACCGGATCAGGGACGTTGAGCTCACCACTCCAGGGCGTGTATTCCAATCGCGTCGCCGGTCGAGTCTCGTCTTGATTGGTACCAGTTCTCGTTTCCGATTGCTTGGTCGCGGACGGTGTGGGTTGCTTGGTTGATTGGGCAGATGCACTACACTGCCAAAAGCCGCTGAGGGCAGTGGCTACTATCAAAACGAAAATTTGACGAATCATCTGTCACCTAAGGAAGAAGTTTCAACGGCAAGCTTAACTCAAGCTTGAGAACCCGATTGAACCTGTGGTCTATAAGAATTGAAATCCAGGATGTGGAACGCGAAAACGTCGGTTGAAAAGAATACCAGCCGGGCGATAGCGCCGATTCCTGGCGGAGTAACCGTGGCTATCGCCAAAACGGCCAATGGTTAAAACTGTGCGGTGCCCTGGTTGAAACCAAGACGAGCGAACCCAATCGAAACCGCTCCTATAATTCATAGCCCTCAATTTAGACGCCCGCCGTCCAACTACAAACCGGTAATGCTACTTGTCTTTGGGGGCCTGTGGCCATGGCGTTTTTCCTTCGGGCCAGCTTTGCGGTTGTTTCGCGCGTAAAGCGTCAACCGAATCGATCAGCCACTGCGGAGGGTTTTTGTTTTCTTCCATGCCGTAAACATAGGGAAGTCGCGGTTGCATCAGAAGCGGCTTGTCCCCAAGCGGCGGACGTTCAGCCCCTGCCTCAGCAAGCCGTTTAGCGAGTCGCGCGACGACGTCAGGGTGATTGGCGGCAATGTTTTCTTTTTCCGATGGATCTTTGACGATATTGTAAAGCCGTTCACCCATCAGTTTGAAATCGCCGCTGCGGATCGTTGGAATTCGGACACAGTTGGTAACATCGTAGATGATCTCAGTTCGAGGGCTGGGAGCGCCGTTAAAGATCGCGTCGGACTGGTCGAGGCTATCGAGCTTTTGCTTCTGCTCAAGCGTGCCGCCGGCCAGCTTTACAAACGTTGCGAACAGATCGACAACGTGCATCATGTTGTTGGCTTCGGTCCCGGATTTGATCTTTTCTGGCCAGCGCATCAAACAGGGAACCCGAACGCCGCCTTCATAGGTTGTGTTTTTGGTTCCCCGGAACGGCCGATTACTTTCTTCTGTTAGACCGCCGTTGTCGTTGGTACAGATCAGCAAAGTGTTATCTGCAAAGCCATTCTTTTCGATCGCGGCGACGATTCGCCCGATGGCTTCGTCGTAGCATTTGAGCGCCGCGTCTCGAGCCGAGAACTTGTCGGTGTGCCGTGGCACAACGTCAATCGGCCCGTGAACAGCATTGAAAGGCACGTAGATGAAGAAGGGACGATCCTGTTTTTGCTGGGCGATTACCGATTCAAACTCCGCCGCGATCAAGTCAGTCGCATACCCCTCCTGCTTGATTGGTTGCTCGTTTCGATGCCAATCGTAAACATGAAACGGAACTGGCGCGTTGTGAGGAATCACATACGTGTTGTAATCGATGCCCCAGCCATAGTGCCCGTACTGATGCATGAACCCTTGCTGCATCGGCAGGTGTTCTTTGAGCCACTCGCCGCAATGCCACTTACCGATGATGGACGTGAAATAGCCAGCTTCTTTGAGAGCTTCGGCAACGGTTCGTTCGTTGGTGTCGAGCGCGTGAATTCGCCGAGTCGTTTTGCCGTCGGGACCGTTGGGCAGAGTCAAGCCGAGTTTCGCCAAGTAGCTCGGCTTTCCAAAATCCTCGCTCCGCCAATCACTCCAGGTTCGAAACGCATAGCGACCAGTCAGGATCGCGGCCCGAGTGGGTGCGCAAACACTGTGGGTGTAAAACTGTTTGAGCGAGACGCCTTGCTCAGCCAACGCGTCCATGTTGGGCGTTAGCTCTTTATTACCACCTGTAAACCCTGGTTGCGCGTAACCCATATCGTCAGACAAAATCAAAACGATGTTGGGACGTGTCGAGGCTGTTTCGACTCGTTCTTTTTCACTGCCACTGTTGATTGTCGTGGGTGTTTCGAGCGTTTCACTGGCATTGGTCGTGGCCACTACGTTGCTACAAAAGACGCAGCAAAAAATCACAACTAGCGTGAAGGTCCGGTAGAGGTGTGATAAACAGTTCGTTTGCATTGAAAACACTTTGAAGGAACAAGGATCTATCTGGAATCTCCAGCCGTCAAAGCCGGAGACTACGAAATGTGGCTTCCGTTGAAACGGTCTCGATCTCAATTTTCGCTACAACAGTTTTAACCTGCCCCTTGCATTGTTTCCACTGGAAAAGAATCCGCGTGGATCCTTTGGAATCCCGTTGGCTCTGAGTAAAAATCGGCTAGACTGATGGTTAGATCGATTGCCAACTGTGAGTTGGACCTAAGATTTTTTGGAGTGATTCGTGCGGCAAATTTATCTTGATTACAACGCGACCACGCCGATCGCGCCTAGTGTCCTTGAAGCGATGCAGCCGTTCCTCAAGGGGCACTACGGCAACCCCTCGAGCACCCACTCGCTTGGACGTGCGGCTCATGAAGCGATCGAAGACGCGCGGTCCAAGATCGCAGGATTACTGGCCTGCGATAGCCAGGAGATTGTCTTTACTAGCGGCGGAACCGAGAGTAATAACTTGGCGCTTAAAGGTGTTATGTTTTCTGGTCAGCCCGGAGTAGGGCATCTCGTCATCTCCGCAGTCGAGCATCCTGCAATCACTCAGCCTGCAAAGTTTCTTGAGCGACTGGGATACGACGTGACGATCGTTGGTTGCGACGAGCACGGCGTGGTGAGTCCAGCAGCAATTGAGAAAGCGCTTCGCAAAGACACTCGTTTGGTTAGTGTCATGCATGCCAACAACGAGACCGGAGCAATTCAGCCGATCCGACAGATCGCTGAAATCTGCCATGGAAAAGGCATCTTGGTTCACACCGATGCATCGCAGAGTGCCGGCAAGATCCCAACCTTCGTCGATCAACTGGACGTCGACATGTTGACGCTTGCTGGGCACAAGTTCTACGGCCCCAAAGGAATCGGAGCGTTGTTTGTCCGAGAAGGAATATCGCTTGAGCCAGCCAATCACGGTGCTTCACAGGAGAACGGCATGCGCGCGGGGACCGAAAACACGCCATTGATTGTTGGCTTGGGACAGGCTGCACATCTGGCGAGTCGAGGGATGGACGAAGCAACCAAATCGATCACTCGACTTCGAGATCGTTTGTCAGACAAATTGCTCAATGCGATTCCGGAATTGATCGTCAATGGCGAAGGCGCCAATCGGCTTCCGAACACATTGAGCATTTCGTTTCCTGAAGTCGGCGGACGTGAGATCCTTAGACGAATCCCTGAAATCTGTGCCTCAACTGGCTCGGCGTGCCATAGCGGAGGATTGGTTGAATCGGCGACGCTTGAGGCGATGGGGCGTACCCAGGAACAGGTCGCCGGGACCATTCGGCTAAGCTGCGGCTGGCATACGTCTGAGGAAGAAATCGATAGAGCGTCGAGCCTCTTGATCGATGCTTGGGAAGTCTTGGTGACATCGGTCCACTAAGCCCTCAAACCAGCTGAGTTCAAACGTTCCGCTGTGCAGACAATGGAGGTTATGGTTCGGGCCGGGCCTGTGACACCGTTCGCTTGGGCATGAGGTTGCATTGCTCTGACCGGTCTCCAACGCGGAAACACAGTTGTTGTTGGACCTCCCTTGTTGATGCGCGCAAAAAAACGGCTCGACCTAATGATGGTCGAGCCGTTTCTGATATTCGATCCGGAAACTACTCCGGTTTGAAATTCAGCTTAGTTGCAGCCACAGCTTGAAGCAGGAGCAGCACATCCGCAGTCAGCAGCAGGAGCAGCAGCTCCGCATCCACCGCCTAGAAGACCTCCGCCAAGAAGACGGCATCCGCCAGCGTTTCCGCCACCGCAGCTTAGAAGGCCACGAAGACGAGATAGCATGCGACGAAGAGGACCGTTTCCACCTCGAAGACCGCATCCGCCGGCTCCGCCAGCACCTAGGCCAGCAGCACCGAATCCAGCGTCGCCAGCGAATCCGCCAGCCATGCCACCGTCAGCGTATCCACCGAATCCGCCATCAGCGAATCCACCAGCAACGCCACCGTCAGCAAATCCACCAGCGATACCGGCGTCTCCACCGAATCCACCAGCCATGCCGCCGTCAGCAAATCCACCCATAGCTGCACCAGCTCCGATTGCGTTTCCGCAAGCGTCGTAGCTAACTGCAGGTGCGGCTTGAACAGTTACAGGAACTTGCTCAGTAACAACACGTGGAACAGTGATAGTCTCTGTGTAAGGAACCTGCTTTGAAACAGTTCGTGGAACACGAACAGTGTTCATAGTTGTAACCTGACGAGTAGCCTGGTAAGGAACCTGTCGTGAACGAGTCTCAGAGACCATTCGTGTTACAGTTTGAGGTACCTGTCGAGTTCGTGTCTCGCACTTCATAGTTGTAACAGTCTGTGGAACCTGGCGAGTCCGAGTTTCGGTACGCATAGTTGTAACAGTCTGTGGAACCTGACGCTGACGAGTCTCGGTACGCATTGTAGTAACAGTTTGTGGAACCTGACGAGTTCGTGTCTGAGTTGTCATTGTAGTGACGCACTGTGGTACCTGGCGAGTTTTGACTTCGCTGACCATTCGTGTTGTGCAAACAGGAACTTGCTTAGATCGAGTCTGAGGAACCATTCGTGTTACCTGGTAGTTCTCAACTCGTGACTTAGGCTCACAAACCATACGAGTAGTTGTGTAAGAGACCATCTTTGTCACAGGCTCACAAACAACTCGTGAAGTTGTGTAAGGAATAACTCGGGTCTTTGTCTCACAAACGTAAGAAGTAGTTGTTACTGGAACCTGCTTTGACACTGGCTCGCATACAACGCGATTAACAGTGTAAGGCACCTGCTTTGAAACAGTTTGGCATCGGTACTTGGTAACAGGAACTTGCTTAGTTGAGCATGTTGGAACCCAAACCTTCTTGCAAACTGTCTTTGGAGGAGTTGTGCAAGTAGTCTGGCAGCACTTAGGAGGACAGTAAGTCCGGCAACCAGTTACAGGGTTTGTTGACCAAGATCCGCGTGTGCGGTTGTTCTTGGTGATTGTACGACCCGGAATAGTTTCCGTACGAGTCTGAAAGCTTCCACCTTTAACGGTGACAGATTTCATCTCTGTGTAAGGAACCTTGATCTGGTTTGTAACAGTTCGGTACTTAGTCTCAGCAACATTACGACGAACAGTTGAGTTAACTGTCTTCATAACGGTTGTTGTAACAGGACGACGAACTTGGTAGTTCACTGTTCGTGTCTTGTTCTCTGTGATCGTACGTCGAACGTGAGTAGTAACAGGCTTCTGGTGAGTCTCTGTGACTGGGCGCTGAACAGTGTAGTTAACTGTTCGTTGCTTTGTCTCAGTTACAGGAACGTTAACTGTGTAGTTAACGGTCTTGTATGAAGTCTCGCGAACAGGTCGCTGAACTGTGTAAGACTCAGTCTTCATTACTGTAGACTTGACAGGAACTTGAACTGTGTAGTTCTCAGAACGCATGACAGTAGACTGTACAGGAACTTGAACTGTGTAGTTCTCGCACTTCATGACAGTAGACTGTACAGGAACTTGAACTGTGTAGTTCTCAGATCGCATGACAGTAGACTGTACAGGAATCTGAACCTGGTAATTCTCAGACCGCATGACGGTCTCTTGAACCGGACGCTGAACTGTGTAGTTCTCTGTGCGGTACTTGGTTTCGCAAACATTGCGAGTCGAAGGAACTTGCTTTGTATCGTAAACTGTCTCGTTTACGGTACGGTAGCGAGTGACTTGCTGTTGCTCATTAATTGTGCGCTGAACAGTCTTCATAACTGTATAGCTGCATCCGCAACCGGATGCCGGTGCAGCTGCGGCGACTGTGTTGTAGCTTGCGCCACCACAACATTGGCCCCAGCTGAGGCTGGTCGACATCAAAGCAGCGGCAAATGCTGCTGAAGTCAACAAACTTCTAACCAATTTCATCGTAACTTCTCCAATAAACTGACGTTTTTTCTAACCTAGGAGGCTGGCAACTGGTCTGGTGAAACATTCACCCTGCCATTCAAGTAAACCTGGAACCCAATACGCCTCGCAAAACTGTTGTGGACTGCAGTAAGTTGAGGTTGCAGGTATCTAGACTCTTCCCGTGCTGTCTAGCTTGAAAGGGATTCCTCCTGACTGTTTCACAATCGGACGCCTAGGCTAAATTGGTTAAGAAGGTTATTTTTGGCATCAAAATAAATTAGAAAAACTGCGTCTTCGGTTTGGGTTAGTCTGGTTAGGGGGTTTTGGGCTAGTTGCCTTCCTAGGTAAGCCCGTAGGTTGAAAGCTTGCGTTTGAGGACGACCTAACGGGTGAGAATCAAACGGCGCTAACGGATTTCATGGCAAGACACAAATTTCCGGATAGTCAAATGTCACACACCAAGAAAACTGCCACAATTACTCACTAATTGCTGGGACTGCTTCTTGAACCAGTTAGGTCAGGGATCCAGATGACCAATGCAGCTAGGGTTTCAATTCGGATCTTTGGTCTGAAGCTGCCCCATTCGGAATCCCAGTCGATACGGCGGTTGTCTTACCATGGTGGAAGGCACCTTAGGCAGCCACGAATTGTCAGCTTTGGACTGGTTCGAAGTTGGATTTTCGATTCGCTGTTGAGGCCATATTTTTCCGCAGTTGTTGAAATCACAGGCTTGGTTGAAGCCGACTACTGATGGTCACCAAACTCAACGCTTTGTAAACTAATTTGCTCAATTCAGATATTTGAATGACCTGGCCCAATTGAATAGCAAACCATTTTCCGATCCCAATGTCCCCAAGGCGGTAGTAAGCCGTTTGAGTCTCTACCTGCGCGAACTTCAGCAGCTCCTACGCGTGGGAATCGCAACGATTAGCTCGTCAAAACTCGGTCGGCGACTGGGGGTTACCGGCGCTCAGGTGCGAAAGGACTTTGCGTATTTCGGGCAGTTCGGTTACCCCGGGATCGGATATCGGTGTGAAGAGCTTATAGTGCAAATCCGGAAGATCTTGGGAACGGACCGGACTTGGCCCGTTGCGTTGATCGGTTGTGGAAATCTTGGTCAGGCGTTGTTGGGGTATCATGGATTTAGCAAACAAGGTTTCTGTGTCGAGGTCGCATTCGATGTTGATCCGAATATCGTGGGCCAGACATTTGAGGGCCTTAAAGTCCAGCATCTCGACCATTTGCCCCAAATCATCGAACAACGTTCGGTAAAGTTGGCGATTCTTGCAGTTCCAGCCAATGCAGCGAACAAAGCGGTGGATGAACTTGTCAAAGCTGGTATCACAGGAATTCTAAACTTTGCTCCCGTCACGTTGAACGTCCCAAAAAACATAAGTGTCGTGGGAGTCGACTTGGCGATGGAGCTGGAGCAGCTCGCCTTTGCGGTTGTCAAACAAGTCGCTAAATAGCGGCTAAAAACCGTCTTTTTCATCGCAAGAGTCAGGCGAACTCACATAGCAGGAAAACCAGCCTAAAGAGATTATTTTTCCAAAAGCCCTATTTTTCACCGCAGGCGATTTTGGTAAAAAGATCCAGCGGCGATTGCTGCCCGATGGTGTAATGGCAACACATCTGGTTTTGGTCCAGACATTCTAGGTTCGAGTCCTAGTCGGGTAACTCGCCGCTTTTTTATGCGCTACCTGTATTAGTCGAATAGGCGATTTGCAAACACAGCGATAGCAATCAGGCCAAACCCTATGCCCACCATGCTTTACGCCTGAGTTGCAGAATCTTTCCCCAGAGGCGCAGTTTGCAAAGAGCGCATGCGGCGAGAATTGTCTACCGATTCCGATTTGATTTTCGACCGATTGCTGAGAAAATGCTTGAAAGAAGGTCGGGGCAAATCGGGTGAAAGAAAACTTGCCCCAGTCCGAACATCGGGAGCAGCTGCATCTGTTTTTCAAGCATTTGGCCAACTTGGTCTTTAACTATGTCAAACAAAGAACGTAAGCTAAGGACCGGCGAGAGGTGGGACTCCATTTCAATTTGAAGCGACGGCAGGTTTGTGCTCGTTCTCAGGATGCGACGAGTTTTGTAAGTAAGCTTTTAGAGGTATCTGGCGATTCATGATGTGCCGGTAACTTGTGGGGAAATGCGATGAGTAAAATTGGTGTGCAATTCATGAGCTTGGTTTTGAGTATTTTGGTCGCCCAAGCTGCGTTTGGACAGGGCTTTGTACCGACCCAAAACTATCAACCGCAGTACAATACGGTTCCTCAACACAATACCGTACCGCAGTACAATTCAGTTCAAGGAACGTTCCAGCAGTTCCCTTCTCAACCGCAATACAGCGGGGGAGTGCAGGGCTATAACACAGTTCCACACCAGCCGTATCAAAATTACCAGCAGCCGATGAACATCGTTCAACCGGTTTTGCAACCGGCATGGACTCAGGAGCTCATGGATCCTGAGAAGAAGGAACATGACTTTGGGACTGTAGCTAGGGCTTCCAAACAAAGTCATGTTTTTGAATTCAAAAACACGTTGGGGGCCGACTTGTATCTAACCTCGGTTCGCGCGAGCTGCGGTTGTACCAAGCCACAGATTTTGACGTCACATGTCAAGCCAGGTGAAACAGCAAAAGTCGATACGGTTTATGACACCATGAATTTTTTCGGCAAGCGCGGGGCCACAGTCACCGTCACGTTGCAGAAAAGCGGAGCGTCGATTGAGACTGGCGAAATTCAGTTCGCGGTCAAAGGGGATATCCGCCGCGACGTAGTGCTTAGCCCAGGGGATGTTCGATTTGACAATGTCCGCGTCTCCGAAGAATCCCGGCGAAGCATTCGCTTGCAGTACGCAGGGAGCTCTCGCTGGCGAATCGAAGAAGTTAAATCAACCAATCCAAATATTTCGGTAGCCGTCAATGAAGTCGAAAGGGATCCGCACTCAGGGCGAGTCGCCTACGATCTGATCGTAAACCTCAACGGCAACCAGCCAGTTGGATGTATCAACGAGTTTCTCCACGTCATCACTAACGACAAGAACACCAGCGGCATGCCGATCAGCGTATCAGCAAAGATCTCACCGGTGATCGAAGCCTCACCGATTCAGTTGGGTGTCGTGAACAAGGGGCAAAATGTAAAGAAGAAGCTCATCCTTCACTCGACCCAGCCGTTTGCTATTAAGGATATCAAGTCGCTTGACTCGCGAATTAAATTCGAGCTAGCCGATGGTGAAAAGACTCTTCACATTTTGACTTACACTCTCGACACCAGCGTTCCGGGGCAGATCTCGGAAGACGTTTCGATCGTGACAAGCGATCCTGGACAGCCTGAGCTAAAGGTTCCGTTCTCAGTTCAAATCGTTCCAGCAACAGTAGTCGACAACAGAAACTAAGTTTCCTTTACCGAACTAAGACTGCTCAAGGCACGCTTTTTGGCGTGTCTTTTTTTGTGGTTCGAGACTTTCGATTGATCATCGCGCATAATATCAGGTCAAATCAATCAGTTGGTCACCAAGTCATTCAACTCCCGCGTTTTGCTCTATGCTGATAGAAATCCAATGCAGCAATTTATCTGGCTTTGACAGCGCGGCAGGTAATTACGTCAAGTGTGGCGAAAAGATCATTGTCTCCAGCGAACAGATTGGCCAGTTTGTTACCTGCACCAAATGCGGCCAGCCAATCGAAGTCCTCGCCCGATCGGCTTCAGTTGATCTTGAACGCGCTAAGCGAACCTCAAAGGCGAAAGCAACGGCTGCATCAGGCGATGAGTTAAGGTTGGCGGCGCCGCTGGAACGCGAAAGGTCCGACGTGATGGCTTTGGATTTCGCTCAAAGCCACATTGAATCGAAACTCAACCAAGATCAGCACGATCGCTGCTCCAAATGCGGTAACATTAGCAAGTCAGGAAAATGCACCGTCTGTCGCCACGTAGAGTCCAGCTTTGAAAAACGACATCAACCGTTGGAAAAGGTCAAAATCGAGCTGACCGGATTTCAACGATGGTTTTGCCGCACAATGAGTGAAGGCGTCTCAATCAAATTTCTTGAATACGGCGCACACGCGGGGTTGGGCTTTATCGCCGTCGGAACAACATTCCTTTCTGTGTTAGGAGTTTGTGGACTCGCGTTTGGTGTTGTCCCCGGCCTGATTCTGCTGTTTCTCACGATCTGTGCGACGGCGCTTTACATTGCCTTCATCGTCAAAGGCAAGCAGTTTCGGACCGACCCTCTGGCAAAACTGGCGTGGTTTCAAAAGCCTTTCTGGTACGGCGTTTTGGCGCTTTCCAGAGCCATGAACTGGCAGGCCTATGACAGCAATTTGAAAAATCGACGGATCACCAAGGTCCGAGACAAAGCGTTCGGTGACGTCGAGTTTGCAAATATCGAAGGCCTGAGAAATGTTCAGGTTCTTGATCTTCAAGGAACAAGCATCACTGACGCTTCGCTTCAAATGCTCTACGGGCACAAACATCTTCAGTGCCTTGTTCTCAAAGGTACCAACACAACACACGAAGCCGTGTTTCGGTTACAGCAGTCCCACCCGAGGCTCTGGATTTGGGAATGAACTCGAAACAACGGTTCCCATTGGACCAATCCCAATATCGCCTCATTGATTTTGGCGGCGATGAAAAGCTGGAAATGTTTGGCGGAAAAGTTATTCGTCGAGAAACGCCTTCCGTTTTCGGAATCAAGGATTCCAAATCTGACTGGAACAGCGCTGAGTTGAAATACCGCTCCAGTCAAAACGGGAGCCAGTGGAGCGGCGATACTGTCGAGGACTGGGTTCTCAGTTTCGGTCCGTTGAGGCTTAGTCTGCGTCTGACTCCAACGGGCCAAGTAGGCGTGTTTCCAGAACAAGCCGTCAACTGGAGCTGGATCGATCAATTGCCGATTGAGCTATCTGGAATGAAGGCGCTCAATCTGTTCGCCTACACCGGCGGAACGACGTTGGCGCTGGCACATCGAGGAGTCGAAGTCGTGCATTGTGATGCCGCCAAAAGCGTCGTCAACTGGGCTCGTTCCAACGCCAAGGCATCAGGTCTCCAGAACGCGCCGATTCGCTGGATTGTCGAGGATGCGTTGAAGTTTGTCCGTCGCGAAATAAAACGTGGTAACCGATATCAGATCGTGGTCGCCGACCCGCCTTCGTTCGGACGTGGCCCCGGAGGCGAATCGTGGAAAATGAAGCGTGATTTTGAACCGCTGGTTGAGGCACTGGCAGAGCTAACCGGTGACGGCGCAGAGATGATTTTGCTAAGCTGCCACACTCCAGAGTTCGATCACAACGATCTAGGTTCGGCTGTTTCGCGTAGCTTCCAAATTGGATCTGACAAAGGCGAATCGTTCGAATTAAAAATTCCTGCCGCCAACGGCAAGTCGCTTGTCAGCGGCCAGTGCTTTAGATGGTTCAACAAGAGTTAATCAAATTTGACCCAGCACATTACCAGCTTACAAAACCCTCGGGTCAAATCCGCACTTCGGCTTCATTCGTCCCGAGGGCGAAAGGACCAAAATCGAATGATCGTATTTGGGCGTCGAGAGTTCGAACGGGCGATCCGATCAGGCATTGAGTTTGTGGAAGTCTTCATTCGAGAAGACGCCCAGCAGGATGTCTTGGAATTGATTCCGAAGGCAAAGCCAAGCAAATCCCAAGCTCCATTCATCGCGACCGTTTCCAACGAGGTGTTTTCCAAGCTGATGTTCGGCGACCGACCTGACGCGATTATTGGCGTTGCAGAAAGACCAACAACGTCGCTTGAAAAAGTCAAATTTGCGAGCCCCGGTTTCGTCCTTGTGCTTCAATCGATCGAGAAACCAGGAAACCTTGGCGCGATCCTTCGTTCGGCCGACGCCTGCAACGCCGCTGCGGTTTTGCTTGCCGATTGCGAAACTGACTTTTTTCACCCCAATTCAATTCGCGCAAGTACCGGCGCGGCGTTCAGGCTCCAGCTTGCAGTCGGATCTTCGAAAGAGATTCAGGATTGGATTGAGAACAATCGGCTTACTGTGATGACCGCGATTGTCGAAGGTGCAACGGATGTTTTTGATGCTGATCTGTCGGGCGATATCGCAATTGTGCTGGGCAATGAAGCTCGCGGTTTGGACGCAAAATGGAAGGCCGACTCTTTCGTGGCGATTCGACTTCCTATGCAGGGAATTGCAGACAGCCTTAACGTCTCGGTAACCGCATCAGTAATGATGTATGAAACCGTACGACAACAAAAGAAGCTCAGATAGCGAGTTGATCGCCACGCGGGCTCGGCGCTGGCTCGACAATCTCTGGGGAAGGCTTTGTCAGGCGAGCCAAAAGATAGAAAAAGACCAGCCAGAATACGGTAAATGAAATCAGCATGGTCGAGTTCTTAAAGCCCGAAAAGAATCCAGCAGACTCGGACTGGACGGTGAACTTCGGAACAATGGCTTCGTCTTTTGATTGGAACGTCACAAAGATCTTTTCTTCACTGTCCGCTGAAAAACGCTTCATGAAATCGTAGTTCAGTTCCAGTGCAAGTTTCGCCTCTGGAGCAAACGCCGACGTCTCATAGCCAGGAACCGTTATCCAATCGTTGCCAAGGCTAACGCTAGTTAGTAATGCTCCTTGAAGCTCCGGATCTTCAATTTTTAACTCGATCGCCTCGAGTCCAAAACTGGCTTCGTCATCCATCGAATCCAGATCTAGACAAAGCGACAGCTGATGAATCGATTTCGCTCCGTTGGCATCGAAAAATGTCCAGAGCTCACCAGCTGAAACGACTCCGGAATTCAAATCGAATTGCGGGCAAGCTCTGTTGGTGAGCGGAGAGCAGAAGAAGTCACCAGCAGTTTTCGAGCTTCGATCAATAACAATTTCGTCGGCAAGCACGGAGCTCGCGACGAATATCAATGCAATAGCTAATAGAACTGGAGTTCGCATAGTGATATTTCTCAGGTGCATTAACAGTGGCCTACCTCACAAACCCATTCTAAGTCATCCTAAGTCTTGTTCCAATTGGGCAATGCAGGAAAAAGCCAACTTTTGCATGCGTTCTGTCGAGCTTCGCAATAGAACTGGTTGCACTAATTATTCCGCCCAACGGCCAGCCAATTTGTCTCCGTAGGCGGAATCGGCGCCGTTAAACAGGCGTCACTAACGCTGGTCTTCGTAAAGAATTTCTAAACCTCGTTTTGATCTGAGTAGCCCGCCAAAATTAGTGAGCGGTAAAAACAGAAACCTGACCAATTCCCAAGTCGAATATCGATGAAGCTTGCGAGCTGAAGTCTCAACGGGATGACGCACGATTTGAAATCGCCCTTGCTGCTTTACGTTTCGACTAAAGAAAAGTTCTTCCGCCGCAAAGAAATCCTCGTCGAATCCTCCAAAGGAATCGAACACGTCTTTTCGGCAAAACATGTAACATCCAGCGGCCCATCGACCAACGAGTTGCCACACGACAACGACTCCGAGATACATCAGTCGTTTAACCCAAAAAAGCGGCTGTGCTTCGTCGATCACCACTCTGGCACCACCTCCGGCAGCGCCGTTGGCAAGCGTGTCAATGGTTTGCTGTAGCGTCTTGGCCGGAACGATCGTGTCAGCGTCCACAAAAATCAAGCACGATTTGGTGGCGACTTTCGCACCAGCATTTCGCACGCCTCCAATGTTTCGGATTTCGACATCAACAACACGGCAGCCTAGTTCTCGGGCGATTTCACCTGTGTTGTCAGTTGAAGCGTCGTTGACCACAACGATCTCGTATCGGATCCCAACTGACTCAGCCGCTTTCTTGATCGCTTCGATCGTTGGTCCGACAAACTTCGCCTCATTGTGAGCCGGGACGATAAACGAGACGTCATCATAAATTGGTGCAGTAGTGGAGATCAGTTTTCCAAAGGCAAGCATCAAACGGACTCCACTAGTTCCCAAATTCCCATTTTCACATTCACAGATATCGGGATAGCAATCAATGCTGCCCTATTTAGTTCCAAACGTGTCAGTCTTCTTTGAATCTCAAGAAAAGTGTAACATCTTTGAGTAGCCGAACGGATTTTGGCAAGATTTGGTCGAGAGTTTTGCTTGGCGCTACAATGCATTGACCTGGGATTCGACGCTTCCTCAAATGGAGTGACACAATGAATGATGTCATGGCTGTAATACTCGCTGGTGGAAAGGGCTCACGCTTGGAGCCGTTGACTCGCGACCGAGCCAAGCCAGCAGTGCCCTTTGGCGGCGGTTATCGAATCGTTGATTTCGCGCTTTCGAATTGCCTCAACAGTGGTCTTCGAAAAATGGTATTGCTGACCCAATACAAAGCCATGAGCCTTGACCGTCACATCAACACGGGCTGGCGCCAGTTCTTTTGCACTGAACTTGGAGAATTCATCGACGTTCTTCCACCTCAGCAAAGAATCGACGAGCACTGGTACCAGGGCACCGCCGATGCGGTCTATCAGAACATTTACGCGCTAGAAAAAGAGCGACCCGAACACGTACTCATTCTTGCGGGTGATCACATCTACAAGATGGACTATAGCGCTATGGTCGACTACCACAAAAAAATGAACGCGGATTTAACGATCGCGGCGCTGCCGGTCGACCCTGAGTCGGCAAAAGCCTTCGGCGTCATGGAAGTCAACGAGCAAAACCGGCTGAGCGGTTTTCAAGAAAAACCGAATGACCCCAAAACGATTCCCGGGGATCCGTCGAGCTGCCTGGCGAGCATGGGGATTTATGTTTTCACAGCAAGGTTCCTCTTTGAGCAGCTTCTCAAGGACGCCAACACTCCTGATAGTTCACACGATTTTGGGAAGAATATTATTCCTTCGATTATCGACAATCACCGAGTCTACGCGTTTCCATTTCGCGACGAGAACAGAAAGACAACGGCGTACTGGCGCGACGTCGGAACAATCGATGCCTATTACGAAGCCAACATGGATTTGGTCGGCGTCGATCCAATGCTAAACATGTACGATCAGAACTGGCCTATTCGCACCCACCAAGGCGGATTTCCACCTCCCAAGTTTGTCTTCGGAAGCGAGGCTGAAAAGGATCGAGTCGGAATGGCAACCGACAGTATTGTCTGCGCCGGTTCGATTGTTTCTGGCGGTAGAGTTGAGCACTGTGTGCTTGGTCCCCAAGTCCGCGTGAACAGCTACGCCCAGGTAAGCGACTCAATTCTCTTTGATCGTGTCGAAGTCGGAAGGCACGCCGTGGTCAAGCGAGCGATCATCGACAAGAACGTCAAGATTCCCGAAGGTGCAATCATTGGCGTCGATCATAAACTTGACCGGGCTCGTGGATTTACGGTGACCGACTCGGGAATTGTTGTGATCGGCAAGTCGGATATTGTTGAGTCGGGAGTGCCCAGGTCTCACATCTCGTTCAACAAAGCAACCCAAAAAGACAAAAGCCAACAAGCGTGAGCTTGAAGGCTTTGTTGGTTTTCAATTCTACGTGGAGGCTTATTCAACAAGCGTCACCGAGAGTGATCTCGCAATCTCGCGGAATGCATCTGAAAGATCTCCAGCATCGTCGGCGTGCAAGTGAAGCCCGCCGCCAAGTTCGGCGACTTGCCTCATGATCGCCTGATTCGCACCACTGCTAAACGTGATTGTGTGAATCGTGTGGCCTCGCTCAACCGCGACGTTTGCCGATGGAATTGGAGTTCCACCAACGTTGAAGTTTCCATCGGTCATCAAAATGATCGTCTTGTCAGCATGAGCTCTGGAAAGTGGATCTTCTTCCAACGAGTCGCTTCCTTGACGCAAGCCTTTGAAGATGTTCGTAAATCCTTCGGCACGCAGTTGGTTGACCGCTGTTTGGATTTCGTCATAGTCGTTGGTCAACTCAAAATCCCGAGTCGAGTCGGTAGAGTAAGTCGTCAAAGAAACGGTCGAATTTGGGCTCGACGATTCAATTTCTTTCAAGAAGACCTCCACGGCGGCCTTTAGCCCGTCGATTCGCGTAATTCCGTTCTCCAACGATCGCATCGAACCGGACCGATCCAGGACCAGTGCAATATCTCTTACCGAAGAAGAGGCTGTGGCGACCTGGTTTGGTTGAAATTCCGTTCTGCCAAGCAACGCGCCAAACAGCAATCCCACGGCTCCTTGTGGAGATGCGCCTCCTCGATCGCCAACGACTCTCACAGAAGTGAACGGCTGCTCGCCTGAAACAAAAGCCAATTTTCCATCATCGGTTTGAGCTACTGATCCCAACACGACTTGATCACGAGCCAACTCCAAACCCTGACCGGAAACATTGTTCATCGCTGCTACTCGAATCGCGGCGTTGATCGCTTGATTTTCGTCTTGAGTTCGGGCAAGCGTTTCGGCGCCAGCTCTGGCAGCTGCATCAGTGGCCGTTCGCAGCTCAGCTCGAACCATGTGCATGAATGCAATGTCGATGCTAAATACAACTCCGATAAGAATCAGCACGAGGCTAACGGCTATCATTGGGAGCATGGCCCCGGAGCGTTGTTCGTTTCTTGAAAGTCTTGTTCGTTTGTGGTGAGAGATCATTTTGATAATCCAGTTTGGGAGGGGTAACTGTGATCATCTGTCGCAACTTTGCTGCCAACGAAATCCGAAAATCACTTGGCTCGTAAAAACATGGGCAAGACTTCAATCAACGCTTCAAAAGCGTTGTGTTAGTTTGCAATGACGTTGAGAAAAAGCATCATCGGATGAAGAATGTGAACTGGCAATTGCAACTGCTCCACAGAGGAGTAGGAGGCAAGGCGACCGTCAAAGACCCGATCTAGGTGCTGCGTTACAGCTAAAACACGAGTTGGCTGCTGTCCGAGGCTGTGATTTTTTCAAAAAACGCCCTAACAACACCAGCCGTTTGGGCGTTTTGGCGCCACCACGGATGAACTGCCTTTAACCGTGGCTAGCGCCGGCTTGCGTCCAATGGCCCTTACTTTGTAGCGGTGGAGCGCAAGCTCCCCGGTTTTATTCAAGCGGAACTCTGAGAAACCGGAGGGCTCGCGCCCAAACGCTACAATTTTGCAGGCGAAGTAAGTGAGTGCCATTGGGCTATCGCCAAAACGCCAAAACGACTCATCCTAAAACTTCTGTGATTGGATTAGCAAAGTAGCACGGCTGTCCCAGCCGTGAACAAGCTGCAAAAAAACACGGCTGGGACAGCCTCGCTACCACAGCCGACCTGTTCAGTTAGTCACAAAAAAAGCCACCTCAAAAGGTGGCTGTTAACAAATCAAATCGTTTTTGAATCCGAGGTGTTTGTTACTGGTTCTCTCGGTTTAAAACACAGGTTCGCACAAATCTGGCCCCGTCGAGGAAATCGGGGACCATCAGCGAATTATCAGCGTACGAAACGTTAATGGTAACCTCAACGGTTTCTGACGCCGTATTGAGGTCCGAAGGAACGATCGAAAACGAAAACTGGTCGATGCCGGCGGTCGCAAGAATCGTTTGAGCCGCAGCTTCAGCTTCAGCAACTGTTGCTCCTGGCACGATCGCGACTCGTGCCGCTTCATAAGCCGCAGCTTCGGTCGTATTGAGCATCATATTGCCACGTCCGAGTTCGAACGTTGCGAATAGGAAAATAAGCAGAATTGGAAGGGTCAACGAAAACTCAACGGCGGTTGCTCCAGCGCGTTGAATCAGCTTTCCAGGGCGTCTTTTTTGTATCTTCATGGTTCTGTTAATTTGGTTGAGAAGGAGTGTATGCGGGTTGATCTTATTCGACCAGAGTCACCGATAGCGAGCGTGCGATTTCCCTAAACGCAGCCACTAGGTCGTCACCATCGTCAGCATGCAGATGAATTCCATCGCCGATTTCGGCAACTCTTTGCATGATGGCTTGATTGGCGCCACTGCTAAACGTAACGGTGTGGATTGAATGTCCGCGGTTGGCCGCAAGGCGAGCCGAAGGAACTGGAGTTCCACCCTGATTGAAGTTTCCATCGGTCATCAGGACGATCGTCTTGTCAGCGAAATCACGAGTCAGTGAATCTTCAACCAGTGAGTCACTTCCAAACCTTAAGGCCTGACGGATGTTTGTTAGGCCTCTGGCATTGAAGTCGCCAACAGCGGCTTTGATTGAGTCCAAATTGAATGTCAGCGGAGTGACTCGGCGAGCTGAGGTCGAGTAAGTCGTCAATGAAACCGTTGAGTTTGGGCTTGAAGATTGTATCTCGTCAATGAAAACGTCGACGGCATTCATGAGAGCCTGAAGTCGACTGACGCCTCCCTCTGTCGTGTTCATCGAGCCAGAGATGTCTAGAATCAGTGCGATGTCTCTTACCGACGACGAAGCCGTTGCGACTTGGTTGGGCTCGAAGTTCTCCCGATTGAGGAATCTTCCGAAGAACAGTGAGACCGGTCCTTGGATCGAACTGTTCCCGCGATCGCCGACTACTCGGACAGAAGTAAATGGGGTAACTCCGGGAGCAAATTCCAGCTTGCCGTCGTTTCCAGCGGCAACTGAGCCAACGACAACTTGGTCGGGCCGAATCTCAAGTCCCTCACCACCAACTGAGTTCAGTGCGGCAACTCGAATAGCTGCCTGAACGGCTGCTCCTTGATCTTGTGTACGAGCCAAAGTTTCAGCGCCTGCTCGAGCCGAGGCGTCAGTTGCGGTTCTCAATTCGGCTCTGACCATGTGCATGAACGCAATATCAATGCTGAACACCACACCAACTATCAGAACGATTAGTGCCAATGCAATCATTGGAAGCATGGCTCCCTGACGGCATTTCTGGTTTCGTCTCAGGTTTGTAAGTTTCATTTGACTTTTAGGACAGTGAAGATGATTGATAGTTAGCAGCGCGGCCCGAGCCTATTCTTTGAGCATGGTTGCTTGAACGCTGATTTCACGATTCTTGAATGGACCGAACGGAAAAACGCTGTTCGAGTCGCCGGGCGCCGACACCGTAACGGTGACTGGCGTTCCTGGTTCGAGTATGTCCACGTTGGATGGCTCAAAAGTGATTGACTCGCCGGTGATTCCTCGAAACGAGAGTACTTGTTCACCCCGAACAAGTCCTTCGGCTTTGCTTCCGTTGGTACGAACTGATTCTTTTACCGTTTCGTAAGCCGACTGAACCATCGCTTGACGAAGGAAGATCAAACTCGCACCTTCCATTGCGCCCATCGAGAGCAAGAAAATAACTGGCAGGCAAACCGCCAATTCGACGGTTGAAGTACCCCGTCGTCTTGCTCCATTGGAGCGGGCAGACATATTTCTGTTTAATAGCTTGAACATCGTTTTGTTTCTACTGGTGGAGAGGTTAGGCGTACAAGGAACAGAGTCCAGCGTGAGCCTTTTCAAATAACCTAGACAGCGGTTGAAGAGTTGACTTTGCTTTTCAATTCTTCATTCTCTTTTTGAAGCTGCTCAACTTTTTCAGCCGCTTTGTTGAACTCGTTTGCCAACTCAGTCCAAAAGTCATCGTTGCGGAACGAGCACCGCTCAGTGTTTCCTTCGCCCAACTGTCGCAAGTGACGTCGCACGCGAGCGATTGGACCTACGAAACGGTTGCTGAACCGAATGGTGTCGAGCATGAAAGCCGGGAACAAGGCCAGCATTACGATTCCCATGAATGTAAAGTTGCTGATCTCGCTTTTCATTCGCTCCATGATGGAAACGGATGGATCACCCAGTAGCGTTTGCAGCAGGATGATTGAAAGTGCTGCGACGCAAAAGAAAGCGAGCCAGTGGAAGAAGATTCGTCGTAACAACGCGCCTTGAACGTGGCCATCGATGTAGTTTTGCTTACGTTGTTTGCGTTTGGGTTCAGACATGGTGACCTCTGATTTGGTTATTCTTTTGATCTCGGTTAATTGCGAGCCGGGCGACCGGTGAGTCGCGGACTGTGGAAAAGTAGGTCATCAATCACGAGCATAGGATTAAAATCCTGAATATTTTTGACTTCTTGACGATGCTGCAGCCTTGCTATCCGTCGCTACAACCTGAGCAATCGTTCCAAATCATTCGCTTCGAACCGGTTGCTGAATGGTTCTCGTGAAGATGCAGATTATTCGTTAATTCGCGGTAACTCACGTTCGCCGCCGCGTGTTCATTAACGCCAGCAGTTGATCCGATTTAAACAATCTGTCGCACTTCGGGCGAAAAGATAAATTCTTCTCCCCTACATCCTTCCTCCTAAACTGCGACACAACTGGAACGCGATTTTCAAACAGGCAGGCGAAAGCATGAGTCTCAAATTTGGCATCTACCTTGTAGAACAGCGAATCATCAGCCCGGAACAGTTTTGTGGTCTGGTAAAAATTCAGCAGGAAGCAACGGCTTCGTTGGCTTCGCTGTCGATTCGAAACAACTTTCTAACGATCAAGCAGGTTGCCAATTTGCTTGACGCTGTCGAAGCCAACCCTCAAAAATCGTTTATCAATGTCGCATTGGAGCAGAACTTGATTGGGCAACCACAGGCTCAAAAGCTCTTGTTGGCCCAGCAGAATAGCTGCCCAACAATCCCCAAGCTCGTCATTGAATGCGGCCTGCTGACACAGCGTCAAACTTCAGTGCTGTTCCACCACTTTGAGCGCGGTCAGAATCGCCAGACTCAGAAGCCTACGGCGGCCCCGCAGCAAACACCTGCCGCCCCTGCGGCTCCAACCAAAGCTGGCCCTCGACAGCCGAAATTCCGGAAACGACCCGTGGTTGTTCGACAACTCAACCAGCGATAACTCGCGACCAAACGGATTCCAGTTTTTGGATGATGAAAATCAAGAAGCCGGGCCTCTATGGAGGTCTGGCTTTTTTTGTGGTCCCGGGGTTTCAAAATAGAAGACCACCGACTCCCAAGCGCAAGAATACTTCTTCACCGTTCCCACATCACCCAGCGAGCGATCGGCGCATAAAAAAACAGCCATCTCTGGCTGTTGATACTAATTCATCTTTTCGAAGGATCGCTAATTATCGCTTCGCCAAAAGCCTGTTTCGCTTTGAACGGCGTTCCGCACGCAATCGAGCTCGCCGATTCGTCTCACTCGGCTTTTCGTAATACTCGCGGCGACGCATCTCTTTTTTGATTCCGCTTCGCTCGACCAATTTTCTGAATCGTCTAACGGCTTCCTGAATCGATTCCTTATCGCGTACCAACAGCTTTACCATTTTTTCTCCAAACCAAGCAAAATATTTCTCCACCTTTCTTGAAAAAGACTTTCGGAGTCGAACTGAAGAGTTTAGCGGCATCCTGAGCTTTCTTCTATAGCCAATCCCTGAGACTACGCGAGAAAACTGGTCAATTCCGATAATTTTTCCCATTCTAACTGACATCCGTTTTCGCCCGATCATTTGCCCAACCAGAACCACCCGAATTTCGTGTATCAAAGGCTTCGGGCCACTGGAGATCACCGATATCCAAACCAGTTCACCATTACTCGGCTGGCCCCTTTTTCACTGATCACAGATGCAAAATCGCCAAGAACTTGATAGGCCCTCACCCCTGATTTTTCCCCCGAAGAATGCCCCTGACGTCACAGAAGACGAGTTCATCACCAATTTGCTAAAGCGGCAGGACGTCGTGCTAGAGCAGTTGGACGAGCTGAACCTGCGAGTCGAGCAAGCGATCCTGGACATCGGCAAAGCCCGCGAAGAAGCGATTGACACAGCGCCAACCGATGATGAACCAGCGGTTCAAGCTCCCGCTGCCAAAGCGGCTTAGACCGGGCGATTTGTAGTAGCCAACTCGTATTTTTAGCTGCAACACAGCATTAGGCCGCGTTTTATAAATTACTTCCGGGAATTCATGTTTTGAATTTTATCAGACGCGTTCTAGCTATTTACACTGAGCGTTGATCGATAGTAGCTCGGCTGTCCCAGCCGT
>CALDEW010000177.1 GCA_937942355.1 uncultured Pirellulaceae bacterium
TCATGCGTGACGGGATCTTGGACCGTATTTTCCAGCACTGCACCGAATCGAATGGCGTTGTAAATTTCTGGTTCGTTTTCAGCGGAGAGATTAATGCACTTCGCGTAGCACCCACCTTCGATATTGAAAATATGGTCCTCGGTCCAACAATGTTCATCGTCGCCGATGAGCGCACGATTGAGATCGGCCGAGAGCGTCGTTTTGCCCGTGCCCGATAGCCCAAAGAACAACGATACATCTTGCAGTTTGCCGACATTGCACGAGCAGTGCATCGAAAGAATATCGCGTTTGGGCATCAGGTAATTCATGATCGTGAAGACGCCTTTCTTCATTTCACCGGCATACTCCGTTCCGAGGATAACCATCTCTTTACTGTCAAAATTAAGCGCGATCGAAGTCTCTGTTTCGACCCCTTCGACTGATGGGTCGGCGGTTTGGCGGCCGGCGTTGTAGATCACGTAGTCGGGATCACCAAAGTTCTCCAGTTCCTCAGCCGTTGGGCGGATGAGCATGTTGTGCATGAACAGTGCATGGTAAGCGCGGGAACAGATAATGCGAATCTTTAATCGACAATCCGGATCCCAACCGGCAAACGCGTCTAGGACGTAGAGGTGTTCGCTGGTGTCCAAGTAGTCGACCGCGCGCTGACGCAGTTTGCCAAACGAGTCCTCCGATAGCGGGATGTTGACGTCTCCCCACCACACATTGTCATTGATGCTGTCTTGCTCAACGATGCGTTTGTCGCCAGGGCTGCGTCCAGTTTTAACGCCCGAACGAGACGCAATGCCGCCGGATTTTGTGATGCGACCGTTATCGTAGATAATGGCATCTTCGTACAGTTTCGCCGGCGCGGCATTACGATGGACGTCCGCGGGAAATTCGTTCTGGCTGATCTGTGCAATCCGTGACATGGCTCTCTAACGAAATGGGGGGAAGTTTGAGTAATTTGAAACCAAGGGTTGGCAATACGAAGATTTTCTTCACGTCGCCGTCTAAACAAGCCTATCAAAATTGGTTGCTGTGGCGATAGATGAGAGCGGATCAATTCGACTGCTTGGTGACTGAAAGTGCGCGACTCGGAGAGTCGCGTTACGTAAAACGACTCTCTGAGTCGTTTGTGATCCGGCTTGGTTTACTCTCCAGCTAAAAAAAGTTGTAATGAGCGTCCTTGCGCGGATAGAATATATCATCCAGTGGTTGTTTGCTGGAATGCTGATACTCACGACTCGGAGAGTCGATTTACGTAAGGCGACTCTCCGAGTCGTCCCCCGCGCGAGCCAAAATAAGACAGGAAAACCGATGGAAAGCATCTGGAATTTCTATGACCCCGACGCGGAAATTTTGGAATCGTCTCGCAACTTACCACATCGTGATCAAACGGGCGCACTCACTTTTGTCACGATGCGGTTGGCGGATTCAATGCCCATGGAAGTCGTCCGGAGGTGGCACAACGAAATCGCTTCGTGGCTGACCGAGCATGGATTTGAGAGCCGAACGGTTGACGACGTGCTCTGCGACCCAACGATTGCCCCCCGATTAAAGCAAGATTTGCAACGGTTCAAGTGCCGCCGGTGGCACGGCCATCTGGACGATTGTCACGGAAAGTGCCCGTTGCGCGATCCTAAACTGGCAAGTGAAGTCAGTGAATCAATGTTGCATTTTAACGCAACGCGATATGACCTTGAACGATTTGTTATTATGCCAAACCATGCTCACGTTTTGATCCAAATGCGACCAGGGTTTGAGCTGCGAAGACAGTTCAGTTCGATCATGCGGTTTTCAGGACGACGCATCAATAAGTTGACGGGGCGGGCGGGAGCGTTTTGGCAAAGCGAGCTATTTGATCACATAGTTCGCAGCCTTGAGCAGTTTCAGTATTTGCAACGATACATTTTCGATAACCCGACGAAGGCCAATTTGCGGAAGGGTGAATCGTTGTTTTGGAAATGCGGCTCTTGAAGTCCAGCTCACGACTCGGAGAGTCGAGTTACGTAACGCGACTCTCCGAGTCGTGAGCTGCGAACGAAAAAGTTGCAGCTGAATTTTGCGTTACCCAGCCACGAATTGCCTCAGCGCCGCGAAGAAATCTGGATAGGTTTTGGCAACGCAGTTTGGATTGGTGATGACAACGCCGGGTTGCTTTAGCCCGACCAATGCGAGGCTCATCGCCATTCGGTGGTCGTCGTAGGTTTCGATGACCGCTCCGGTGAGTTTCTCAGAAGGCGTCAAAGGGAAAATGCTGAGACCGTCTTCGCGCTCATCAACACGAACCCCGAATTTACGAAGCTCGATCGCCAAATTCCCGATGCGATCGGTTTCTTTGACGCGATTATGAGCCACGTTTCGAACGTGCGTCGGGCCTTCCACAAACAGCGCGACACTGGTCAGTGTTTGTACGGTGTCACTAACATCAGACATGTCGACATCGATGCCTCGGATCGCGGGGCCCGTGACGCTGATCGAATCGGATTCCCAAGCAACCGTACATCCCATTTGTTCTAGGCA
>CALDEW010000178.1 GCA_937942355.1 uncultured Pirellulaceae bacterium
TCTTGGAGAAGTACAATTCGGTTGGGGAGCTTGATTGGTCGCGGCAACTGGGAAACGAGTCCAGCACCCAGAGTAATGAAGTGTCGGTTGACAACTTGGGGGATTCATATATGGCGGGGCAAACAGCTGGCGACCTTGAAATGGAAAATGCTGGGCGTTCCGACGCATTCGTCGCGAAGTATGACCCCTCTGGCAACCTCCTGTGGACTCGGCAACTTGGGACTGTTGATCCCGAAGATGGCAATGGGGTTTCCGCGGATAGCCTAGGCAATGCCTACCTTACCGGATCTACTGAGGGCGACCTCGAAGGGGCTAATGCGGGAAGCGGTGATATATTTATTGCAAAAATATCGTCGATGCCTTCAGGGCCTATTCTTCTGGGGGATGTCAACTTGGACGGTGTCGTTAGCTTTTTAGACATCTCATCATTCATTTCGGTTCTGGCCACTGAAGGTTTCCAAACCGAAGCGGATATTAATCTGGATGAAACCGTTAACTTCTTGGACATCTCACCATTCATCGCTATCTTAAGCTGCTCATAGGACAAGAATCGGAGGCAGGTCGAAGTGGCATTTACATTCGTCGCAAGTCATCGGCGTGCAAAGCGTTGCTTTAGTTTCTTGAGAGGCTGTGTCATCAGTTTGTGTTGTTTTGGTCAGCGCTTGATGATAAGAATTATCGGGTGTTAGATTCGGACGCTTGTTTTTAAAGCACTCGATCTCAGCCAGCAGGCTGTGGGCCGGATGCTACTGATCATCTTGAATTCGGAAAAAAGCCTCGATCTCTGAATCCGAGTCGCCGTCTCTGAGCGCGGCGGGAGTTTGTCCGGCTGAGTTATCCGGCTCAGGTATTTCTTCGCCTTCAATGGACTCCGGTTCAATGTCTTCTAAATCGTCCGTATCTACATCGCCAATGTAGTCCGCTCCGCCTGAGCGTGTGTCATCCGAGCGTTTGTTATCATTGTCCAGAATAGAGTTCTGGTTAGGGGTTTCACCAAAAGCATCATCCGGATTGTATTGCTCGGAGTCGTTATCGTCTGATTGATCTGTGGAACTGTCGTCCAACGCATCTGCTTCGTCAAAATCTTCTTCGTTGATCAATTTGCCTTGTTTGTTCCACCATCTCCAAGGACCATCCGCTTTGCCGTTGGTGTAGCTGCCATCAATCGACTTGATTCCATTGTCGTGCCACCATCGCCATCGTCCGGTTTTGTTGCCGAATTTGTCGTACTGGCCGATCAACTGTTTGGTGCCGTTGCGATGCCACCAGATAAATTCGCCGACGCGCGTGTCTTGGACTAAGTTGCCTACCATTTTCGTTTGGCCGTTCTCAAACCATGACCGGATCGGACCGTTCTGGACGTCCTTTCCCGTGACGACCATCGGTGCCGGTTTCGCTTCCCACCAATCGTCTTCGCCTTGGAGCTCCAACCGTCCGCGCTGCACGATCGACTCTTGGCGTTTCTGCCCCGAAGGACGGTAGTAGGTCACGTTGTTGACGATCTTCATACCGTCCTTGTAAGTTTCCTTGCGACGGATTTTTCCTTGCTTGTCATATTCGACTAAATTCCCTACCGGTACGCCGTCCGCAAATTCCATGCGTCGATAGATTTTGCCTTGCGGAAGATACCAAACGGCGACTCCATTACGGCGTCCATCTTTGTAAGGGATTTCGAGAATCTTTTGCCCCTTGCGATCTTGAATAATCCACGGCCCAGAGAGTTCGCCGGATTCAAATTGCGCGTGAGAAGCATACGGACCATCGAACTCAATAAATGGCGCGTTGGAGAAAATGCCACCTGACCCAGTCGTATGTAATCGCGACCACTTGCCGTGCATCGCGCCGTTGCGGTAGCTGCCTGAGGCGATCATCGCGCCTTGTTGGTCGAATAATTTCCACTGACCATCGTTGACCCAATTGCCTTCAGTATCCTGCATGACGTGACGGGCGATCTGAACGTTTCCGTCGGGATAGCGCTGGCGAATAATTTCGCGGTTGGGGAGATCGCGCAGATCGGGTTTCCGTTTGCGTTGACGAAACGATGTCTCCTGCCGGTTTTGTGATTGCGGAGGCGCGGTGATTTGTTCAGGTGTGATCGCCGGGAGCGGTTCGATGTCGATTGGACCAAAGACCATTGCGCCGTAATCGTCTGAGGTTTCCGATCCGTCGCTTTTGGGGAATCGCAGCGTCATGTCGCCAGGCTGCCCGTTTTCTCCTGTGAGCACACGGCCTTCGATGATACGTCCTTGGAGTTCGCCGCGATCAACAACGCGACCTTCCAAGTCGCCATAAGTCTGCCCGTCTATCGTCCGGGCCTGCGGTAGCTCTGGCGTCACGAAGCTCTGGCAGACGCCGGGCCGCGTGAAGAAAATTGACAGTCCAACTACCAAAGGGGTTGCCAAGAACCAGTTTAGATTTTGTCGTTGCCAATGCATTTTTAATTAGAACGCTATTGCAATATGTAGATTGGGAGGAAAGTGAAACGCGGTTTCTACAGTACAAATAGACCATAGGAATAACGTGCCTTCGCGATTTTCTCCGCCGGACCAGCCGAAAACGCTGGGTTCTAAAGTCCCTAAACTTAATTAGCCGCTTAACCTGACTGATCGGCAGGTATTACCGCTTTTAAGACGGCTGACACGCCGGGTCGTTCCGATTATAATTGGGGAGAAGATAATGAGTATCTTTGAGTTTGGCCTATGAGGGGCGATACGTTGTCCTGATGAAAAGTAAGTCGAGTTCAAAGACATGGCATTTTTTCCTGCTGAAAAACTGAAACAACGCCGGATCGAAATTGATCTCAGTTCAATAACTTGCGATAGTCCTGACGTGCAAAAGCGGCTCGACCGCATCGACGCCAACTACCAGCGGCTGGATTCAATGCTGGCCGACATCGAAGACACGATTTCCGGTGACCAACGGTTGAGCGAGATCAACGCGAGCATTAAAACGGTCGATATACGTAAAAAGAAGAAACGCAAATGGCGCCCCAATAAACCGCGTTAACGTAGTGGGACGCTAGAGTAGTGGACGACGCAAGGAGTCCCGCGCTTCGATTACCCATTGAGCGATATTCCCATCAACCCTTTTTATTCTCTTGATTCTCTTTTGGTTCACTTGGCAGCAATTCTGAAACTTTCACACAGGGGCCGGACTCGTGGCCTCGTCCACTACCCGTAGCAGAGACGCCAGATTGAGCTATTTGAAACTTGCCAACGGCGTCGTTTACGACCCGGCCAATGGTATCGACGGTGAGGTCCGAGACATCTATGTCCGCGATGGAAAAATCGTTGACGCCCCCGAAGATAGTGAATCCGATATCCGTTCGATTGACCTCAGCGGTCTGGTCGTGATGCCTGGCGGCGTAGACATGCACTGCCACATCGCCGGCCCCAAGGTGAATACGGCGCGGAAGATGCAGCCCGAACAATACCGAGGCAATGAAGAGCCCCAAAGGATGCTGGATCGTTCGGTTTTCCACAGTGGTGCGATGGGCAGCGTGCCGACGATTTTTACGACCGGATACAAATATACCGGGTTGGGATATACGACTTGTTTTGATGCGGCGATTTCGCCTTTGGCCGCGCGACATGTGCACCACGAGTTCAATCAAATTCCTAACGTCGACACGGGATTTTTCACGCTGATTGGGAACAATCATTTCGCAATGCGGGCGATCGCGGAGGGCGATGATGCGAAATTGGACGCGTTTTTGGGGTGGCTGATCCATAAAGTGGGCGCGTTCGCGCCCAAGATCGTCAATCCCGGCGGTGTCGAACTTTGGAAACAGGATCGTGCTGCCAACGCGACCGATCTTGATCAAGTCGTCGATGGTTTTGCGGTGACGCCTCGATCTATCATCCAACAAATCACGCTGTCCGCGAATCGTTTGGGGCTGCCACATCCGGTTCACATTCATACCAACAATCTCGGCGTGCCCGGCAACTGGCAAACAACACTCCAGACGATGCAAACGTTGGAGGATCAGCGCGGTCACCTGACGCATATTCAATTCCACAGCTACGGCGGTGGCGGTGTGGAGGAAGATTCGCTCTGTTCCAAAGTTGCTCCGCTGGCCGAGTTCGTCAACAACCACCCCAACATCACCGTCGACGTGGGGCAAGTCATGTTTGGACGGACGACCAGCATGACCGGCGATGGTCCGCTGGGATATTTTCTTCAACAGATCAACGGCGACAAATGGTATAGCTCAGACACAGAATTGGAATCCGGATGCGGTGTGTCGCCGATTGAGTACAAGGACAAGAACTTTGTCCATAGCTTGCAATGGGCGATTGGGCTGGAGTGGTATTTGATGGTCGAAGATCCGTGGCAGGTGGTGATGAGCACCGATCATCCCAACGGCGGAAGCTTCATGGCGTATCCGCAGATTATCCGTTTACTGATGGATGCAAGTTACCGACAAGAGAAACTCAAACAGGTCAGCGCGAAAGTTTTGGAGCATTGTGATCTGGCCAGTCTAGAACGCGAGTATTCACTTAACGAGATCGCTATCATCACCCGCAGCGGTCCGGCTCGAATCTTGGGGCTTGCGGACAAGGGCCATCTCGGCGTCGGCGGCGATGCCGACATCACCGTTTACACACCCGATGACAACTATGAAACGATGTTCGCCGTGCCGCGTTATGTGATCAAGGGTGGCGAATTGGTCGTGGAGGATCATGAACTGAAACACGTCGTTTCAGGCAAAACGCTGACGGCGGCCACCGGTCAAGACACCGACCGAGTGCCCATGATCGAGCAATGGATCAGCGACAACTATTCACTCAGCGCCAACCATTACGGGATTTCCGACGGCGAGTTCGATCGTGTCGTGCGGTTGTAACGGCTTGCCCAGTGGGTTGAGCGCCTCATGAACATAAAAAAGAACATAAAAAAAGACTGCTCTCGAAACGAGTGAGAGCAGTCTTTCCGGGGAATTGCGAAACCGTCAGAGTTGTTAATTTGGCGCTATTTGGCCGCCGGGGGATCAGCCACTTCATACTTCGCAGGATTCGCGGCGAACATCTTCATTTGCTCGGCGGCGGGAAACTGGTATCTCATACCCTTGTGCATGGTGACGAAGTCAGGACTGCCGGCAACTTGTTTTTGAATTTCGACGGTGCACACGGTGCAGTCGCCGTTACTGGCCAAATCCAGATTGGCGAAATCATCCGGGGTTTTCGAAAATTTCTTCTTTACTTCTTCATCGGGGAATAGATACAAACGTTCCTTGTACATAGATGCAAACTTAACACTGCCTGGAACACGCTTGCCTAACATTTTGAGGCACACGGTACAATCTCCACCTAAAGCCGGAGTAAATTTGACTGGATTGGCATCGTACATTTGTTTGACTTCTGCACTGGGGAAGTAATACGTTTTGCCATCGTAGGTTGATTGAATGTTCGGATCTCCTTTGACCCATCCTTTGCCGGCCACAACGCAGACCGGGCAATAGCCGTCCAGCCCCTGCTTAGCGGTCATCGTAGATTTGGCACCGCTGCCCTGCTGTGTTTTTGCTGATTCTTTTGCCGCCGAGCCCTGCTGGTTTTTTTTGGCCGATTGGGCGCAAAGTTGTCCGTTCATCAACCCCAATGAAGCGATTGCGAAAACAATTACCGCAGTCGTGCGAGCCGTTAAGAGATACTTCATATTCAATTTTCTTTCTTTTTCTAAAACCTATAGCGAGGCCGTAATTCACATTCAATCCGCGTCGTTGGTCAAACAACTGACGCTTCAGAAAATAGACGATGGAATTGGGAATCACTTACCTTGGTCCGATGCGATTTGCCGAGAAAAACAAAAACAAACACGCTCAAGGCAAAGTTTCAGTGCTTGAGCACCGGGGGGAGAAACGGCAGCATCCTTAATGCATCGAATAAGGAGAGCTAAAACGCAGGCACACGTTGCAGCTAGCAGAATATTGGCGATTTACTCGTGGCGGTGATGAAGCTGAATGGAATGAGCTGGGCGAGTTAGTTTCGCTGGCCACTGAGGCTGACTCGATTGATTTTAATTCGGCCATTGAGCACGCGGTTCAATGGGACAATGCTATTGATTATTTTATCTTTATCAATCTCTTAGCCGCGATGGACAACCGCAGCAAGAACTACTTTCTGGTTCGGCGACACGACCCGTCTGGTAAAACGCCTCAAACGCGCGATGGGCGCAAAGGGCATTTTGACAGCCCCCACCAAACGCTGAAATTGGACGGTGGATACCAGTAGCCTTGGGGCGCTTTTAGAAAATGCTACCGCAGCTTAGGCATCAGTGAGGATCGTGATGAACGGAGCGATATCCAAAAAGGTGACTTCTCCGTCTTCGTCGCAGTCCGCTTCGGCGAGATAGTCGCCAGATGCTAGAAAATCAATCATCGGGGTGATGTCGAAAAAGTTCACGGCACCATCCAAATTGCAATCCCCCAGCAGCGTTTGGGGAGCTTCCACGCAGGTACGCCAGTTTTGGACGATCTCTTTTACTCTGCGTCCCGAAATGGTCAAGTCGGAGATAGGCCAGCCGCCGTTTGGATCCGCGCCCGGTCGCAGCGCCGAAGCGCCCTCTTGTTTGTCATGCACTGACCAGTTGCAATGCGAGATATCATGTAGATCCAGAAACGTCATCCACTGCTCCGTTGATGTTACGTCAACGCGTCCGTCGCCGTCCGCGTTTACCGTTCCCCATTCCGTTGCCATCAGGGCCAGCCCATTGCTCATCGCGATTTCCGCTTTTTGGCGAAGTGAAGCTCCATGAGTACCAGCATAAAAGTGCAGCGCGTACGCAATGTTGCTTCCTTGGATTGGATCTAGTGAAGCGATATCGACGTCTTGTGACCAATTTGAAGAGCCTACGATAATTAAGTTGTCGGGATCAATGGCGCGAATGGCGCTGATGACGGATTCGGCGTAAGGCTTGATCGTATTGGACCACGAAACCTGTAGTGGCTCGTTGTAGATTTCGTAAATCACGTTTGGCGTGTCGCCATAGGTTTCTGCCATTTCTTGAAAGAACGCAACCGCGTCGGCTTGGTAGTCTTCGGCGTGGTGGGAATGCCAATCGATGATGACATACATGCCGTTATCAATGGCAGCGTCCACAATTGTTTTGACGCGGTTTTTGTTACCTTCGGGATCGGACAAATAGCCTCCAAATTCATCGACTCCCATCGCCGCGCGGACGATGGTCGAGTTCCAGTCTTCTTGAAGCCATTCGACTGCACCGGAAGTGTAGTACTTCTCGGCACCAAAACCCGTGTTGGACCAAAAGAAGCTATTCCCTGCAAAGCTAACGATGTTGTCATTCTGATCGACAATGTGAGTACCGCTGACACTCAATGCTCCATGGACCGAAACCGGTTCGGGACAGTCTTGGGGTTCTGGTTCCGGGGCCGGTGGGCCAATGAAATTGACACTTTGCACCGTGTAGTTATGTGCCGCCGTACCGCCATAGGGAGCTTGAATTCCAGTATCGTTGAGTGGGCCGTTGAGGACACCGTCAGTAACATCACCATTGAAACCGCTTGTAGGATCGATGGAGACAGTCACAAAGCCTCCGCCTATGGGGAAATTACTGGCCGGGATATTGTACGAGAAAAATTCACCGGCATCTCCAGCCGCATTGGGACCTTCGCGAATCGCAATCACCAAATCGCTTTGATTCCCTGCATCGGCTCTAGCAACCACTTCAATCGACGTCGTCCCGGTAATGTCAACCGATGGGATGGTTGGCGAAACACCAAGACCACCGAAAGAATCTGAACTGGCCGGAATGTTTGTTACCACTCCCAAGGAAGAGAACGAATGAGCACCGGGGTTATCAAACGATCCAAACTCATAAAGAAGAGTTTGGTTGGTTGTGAAATCCTCAAGGTAGAGGCTGGTTTGGGCTGACGCATCGTTTGCTCCGCAGAAGCCGAAAAGCAAAACAACGAAGGCGCATTTGAGAGTAGCACGCATGGAAGGGATTTCTTGTTGCGAGATGAGGAAGAAAAGTTGCCGCTCAGGAAAATTTCAAGAGCAAACAACAAGTGGCCGAATGCAATCAAAATCTGCTTGGCGAAATGAGCATCGCCATGTCGGAAATGCCAAGGAAGGAAGTTGGCCGCGGTCAAGAGAACCGGGTTTGAAACGCCTTTCATAGTATATATCGGCAGGATGGCCATTGCAAACAATCGATTGTTCCCTTTGGCCTTTAGGGCAGCGTCGAGACGTCCGAAGACACTTAAGCGTCTCTGAGCGCAACACGTCGTATTCATGCTTAGCCGGTCTTTGCCACGCTTCTTAACCGCGAAAGAGACACCTTGGCGCTTTTCTCGTTTCACTTTTTATGATGGGTTATTTGGCAAGTGTTGCCCTGCCTTGGATTGTCGGGGGGAAATATCTTTGTTTTTCTCTTCGTTTATGGGTTCTTTGGGCGTAAACCAGTCGCCCAATGAGAACTGAAACCCGAAAACTGAAACCCAACGGTTTAGGCAATCTAGTTTTTGTCTTATCGCTGCAGCCGTAGAGCCGTAGATATACAGCGTTGTTGTGAAAGCGTTTATGAAAGCGCTGCGGACGCTCAGGAGCGGAAGTTGTCAAACGCTAGTGGCGTAGACGTGGGCATAGCAACGAGAGGAGTTTTGCTTTTCGAATCTGATGGGAAGATTATGCGCATTTGTTGAGGTAACGTTGTGAGCTTCCCAGCTTTTGCAAATTATGACGGACGCAAAATGAAGCAAAAATAAAATTCTTCAAATCAAACATTTTTTCCACATCCGCCGTCTGGTTTTGTAAAAATAAATCTATCGTCACGGTAAGACTTGCCAAAGGACGAGATGCTTTTGGTTTGCGTGACGTGCGGGTCTGTTTTTTAATTTACAGAAAGAAGAACGCTATGCCACTTTTCGAAGTCGAAACCGAATCACACATCATCATCACATGGGCCAACGATGAAGGAAATGCGACGGCCGTTGCCGAAGGTTCATTTCCAGGTGAGAGTATCGTTCGGTTGACCAAGCGCCCACGCGATAGTTGGGTAATCTCCAAAGGCATTCTGGGCGTCAATGCCGGCAGTGCCGATGTCTGCGGACAAGCTCGTGATTGTCTTTCTCGCGCCTCCGGTGATAAAGTTCATGCGATTCGCCTCTACATGTTGGAAACCGGAAACGACCTCGAACAATCGCGCAAAGCCATCGAATCCAATATGCTCATTGGCTGGTAACGATCAGGCTTTGCAAAGGTTTTTCATTTACCTTCACATGGCGATTCATTGTGGCAATTCATTGCCCAATGAATCGCCTTTTTTATGGAACGTTGTTCGTCAGCGGTAAGTCGTTCTTAGTGATCTCGACGAAGTAGGCGCCGCGATCGCCTGAATCGGCTCCAGATAGCCAAGTTTCAACCAGCGCCGGCCCGGCGGGCAGCTCTAGCTGAAAGTTGGCATAGGCATCTTTGGCATTGGTTTGCTGCTCCACTTTCTGGTCTCCGATCTTAAGCTTCACCAAGTCGGCTTGCATGGGTTGCGGAGCGTCGCGCGGGAAACGCGACACACGAACGGTGTAGCTGCCGGCGGCTTGGACTTCGATGGCCCAGAATCCATTGATCGCAATCGCGTTGTCGGCCAGCTGTGGCTGTTGCCAGATGACATGGCCTTTGGTTGGGTGCCAGTCGCGGACGGTTAACAGCGTCGGGTTTTCCGCTTCGTTGCCAACGGTAAACCGTTCGTACTTCACGCTGTCGCAATAGATGTCAGCAAAATGTTGTTCGTACTTTTGTGTAAGCATCTTGAAGACTTCTGGATGGTCCTTTGCAATGTCGTGAATTTGTGCCGGATCGTTTTGGATGTTAAACAATTTTTTGTCCACCAGTCGCCATTGTTCGGTGAGTACTGCAAAGTGCGGATAGCCGCCGACACGTTTTCCATTACTCGCCAACCTTGGCTGGTCGGCTTGTCTCTCTACAAACATTGTGCGGTCGGGCCATTGTTGAGTGTTGCCAGTCAGCAGCGCTGCGATGTTCTGGCCATCAAAAACGATTGGTGAAGCGGGCTGGAGATCACAGAGATCAATCAGAGTAGGCAACCAGTCTCGGCAACTTGTCAACGCTTGGATTTCTTTGCCAGATTGAAATTTTCCCGGCCACCGCGCGAAGCAGGCCACGCGATGACCGCCGTCGAACACGGAGCCTTTCTGCCCTCGCATACCTGCGTCGAAACTGTGTTCAGGATCGCCCTTAACCATACCTTGAGCGGTTCCGTTGTCGCTCATGAAGATGACGATCGTATTCTCCGCCAGTTGTTTTTGATCTAGCTTTTTCAGCAACTTTCCCAGATGCTCGTCGAAGTGCTCGATTTGTCCGAAGAATTTCGCCTGATTCTCCGAGTGTCTTTTTGCGCGAAACGGTGCCGCGTATTGATCGGGCACCGTGTGAGGGCTGTGCATGGCGTTGAGCGGAAGGTAAGCGAAGAATGGTTTATCTGATTCTTTGCTAATGAATCGCCAACACGCATCAAAGAAAACCTCTGTGCAGTAGCCGTCAATCTGCTGCAGCCGGCCGTTAAGATAGTAAGTGTCATCGAAATAGTCGTTGCTGCTGGGGTTACCAATTTCATCAATTCCTCCGGCCAGGTGCCGAAGAACATTTTGAAAGCCGCGATAGCGCGGTGCGAACGGCCAAGCGTCACCGAGATGCCATTTTCCAAACATGCCTGTGCGGTAGCCAGAATTGGCAAACACATTTGCCATCGTGGTTTCGTCACGCTTCAGCAGTTGCCTACCCTGGACCACGTCCCAGGCACCCGCCCTTGAGCAGTAGCGACCAGTCATCAAGGAAGCGCGCGTCGGCGTGCAGACGGGATCAACATGATAGTCTTCCAAACTGACGCTCTGGGCGGCCAAACGATCAAGGTTGGGCGTTTTGAGAAACGGGTTTCCGTGACATGACATGTCTCCATAGCCTTGATCATCAGTAACGATCAAAAGCACATTGGGACGATCGGCGGCGAAACAGAAGTCTCCAATCAGTATTACCGCCGTGATGAAAATGAGTCTGGTCATAAGGTCATTCGCGCTAACATGAGCTTGCAGCCCTGTCGTTAGATTTTGATTTGGGTTGCACCGGCGTGGTCATTTTGGTGCGCTCGATAAAAACCTGCCAGCGTCAAACCAGCGACAGGCAGTGTAATGTACCACAATAGATGTGGGTTGAGCTGATAGGTCAGCGTTCCGATCAGCGGTGCGACCATTGCCGATAGTGAGAACACCATCGCATACCAACTCATGTACATGCCCTGGTCGCGTCCGACGGATCGTTGGGCGACAAAACTCATCCCTAACGGAAACATAAACATCTCGCCGAAGGTGATGACTGACATTGATAATGCGGCGAATAAAAATGTGTCTCCAAATGGCAATATGCCGAATCCAATGCAGATCAGAAAACCACCCCATCCGATCGCCTTCAACAGCGCGAATCTTCGCACCCAGTTCAAAAGTAGCATTTCCACAATCACAATCAACGTCGTATTGACAGAATACAACAGTCCGATCATGGGCTTGGTCAGCAAATAGTGCTCTTCCAAGTACTTGGGGTAAGTCGCGTGAAACTGTAGGAAAACGATGCCCACGAAAAGCGTCAGCAACACAAAGGCGACAAAGTGAAAATCTGACAGTGGTGATTCACTTGATTGATTTTCCTCAGCGCTTTTCTGTTGTGCGGCAGCCGATTGGCTTTTGGCGTATCTGCGAAAACCGAAATGGCAAAACAGGATCAGCGCTCCCAGTCCTGTCGTAAGCGCGTCGACAATGAACAACCAGCGGTAATCATAGGTCGCCAGTATTCCACCAACGACGGGGCCGATTGAGAAACCTAAATTGAGCGCCATCCTTTGTAAGCCAAAGGCTCGTATCTGAAGTTCTGCGGGTGCAAACTGAGCAACCGCGACACTATTTGCCGGTCGGACGACGCCGGTGCAAACGCTGAACAAGAATACGACCAGCGCGACGCTCCACCAAGAAGCAAACAAGGGAACCATCACGAGTATGGGAACCGACAAGGCAAAGCCAATGATCTGTGTCCTGATCGCGCCCAGTGGCTTTACCAGTTTTCCGCCCAGATAAGCCCCGGTCATTGCTCCCAACCCGTAGACGCTGAAAATTCCACCGGCTTCGAACATCGTGAAACCCAACTCGTTGGTCAGGTAGAGCGTCAAGAACGCGAGCACCATCGAGCCGCAGCGGTTGGCAAATAGCGCGGCCGAAAGAATCCAGATTTCTTTCGAAAGCCCACAATAGGCGGCTCGATATGCATTGGCGATCGAGCGAACCATTGGGTTTTGTCTTTCAAATTGAAGGATAGAAGTAACGTGAATGAGTGGGACACGTTTATTGCGTTTAAGTTCATGCTGAAAAAGCATGGAATCTCTCAGTTTAACGACTAGCCGGCAGGCGCGTGTTTGGCAGGGCGAAACGAGGTCGCCTGCCGGCTAGTCGTTAAACGGGTAGTAGTCTATCGCGTTTCCACTGGCAGAGGGATGCACTCTCTGTGAACCTAAGGGCGATTCGCAGATGTCGCGGACGGCTGCAAAAAAGAAATTCAACTGGGGGCGTGGCGAGACCACCTCAAGCAAAAGAATGTGCGTTTGTTGGCAGGCGGCTTGGACGAAGTGCCCGGTGCCTACAAAAACATCCACGACGTGATGGCGGCTCAGCAAGATCTGGTCGACGTAGTCGGGCAGTTCATGCCGAAAATCGTCATGATGTGCGGTGATGGCAGCCGGCCAGAGGACTAGATCAGGGGGCCCTACGGGGCGAATCTAATTGCCGTTTGTGGTTTTCTGCTCAGGCCACAGAATACAATCGCCATCGACGGTGTCGTGCACTGGATCGCCAAAAGCGTGCTGAAGGTGGACCCTGATGGGCATGAGATCTTGACCAGAACTGTTGGGAGAAATTGCAGGCATTCCGCCATCGTCGATTCCGTTTCCGCCCACGCTGTAGATCAAAGGCTTGCCATCGACGACTCGATAATGGAGTGGTTTTCCGGTAATGACGTCCAGCGGGATGGATTTTAGAAAGTTGGGGACAAGCAAGTCGGTCGTGTTGGGAAGCTCGCCGTTGGCCAAGCGATAACGGTGAACCGCGAGAGCAAGTTCGGCTGCCGCGCGTCTTGCTTCTGAAGCTTCGACGGCGGATTGAACTTGATAGGCTGCTGGTAAAAGTGTGTTCATTAAGTAACGGCAAACTGGGTCGCCGTTAGCGTGTTCATTCATCAGTGCCACAATATCACCGTCGTCAACTGGAGCGGTGTCACGCAGCGGCTTGCCGAACCCTTCTTCCATTTTGTCATTGACCGCTTCGAAAGCCGCTTCGACTTGTTTTCGAGAAGACCCAATCAGGCTCAGTCCTGGTCCGCCGAGGAGAATCGCTGCTCGAGTTCCATCCAGTCTTTCGCTTCTGCCGGTCCCCGTCAGCCCTTCGATAACAGGGATCACGTTAAAGGCCTGTGATGTGAGGCGTCCATCACCGTTGCCATCATCAGAATAGATGCGCTGGATTATATCCATTTGAAAGGCACGTTCGCCTTTG